>JBBPZN010000111.1:0-70528 GCA_038198705.1 Mycobacteriales bacterium | reverse complement strand
GGCAATAACCGCACGTCGATGCACCACTCCCCCATCCACGACCCCGTCATCGGCCTCGTCCTCGATGCCGGCGGCAATGAGCCTCAACGACGCCCTGGCGGCCTCGTTCATTGCGACCTCGGCCAACTCCTCGTCGTCACCCGAGGAGTACGCCTCTCGAAGAGACGGGGTCACCGCGAACGCGGTCCTGCTCACCGGATGGAATTCACCCTCTTCCACCAGTGTCCTCAACATCGCAACCGTCGCCGGTATGTACACCCTCACAGTAGAACTCCTCACACTCTCGACTCGTTGCTGGCGTCGATCAGCTCTTCGAGAGACTCGAGTAGCAGTGCTGTCACCACGTCGACGTCGGGCATTGCACCCCGGTCGGCGTTCAAGCCGAAGTACACGGAGCCGTCGTACGACGTCAGACCGATACTGAGGGCTTGATTCTCGAAGAGTGGCGACACCGGGTACATCTCCAGCATGCGCGCTCCACCCACATACAGTGGAAACTGCGGTCCCGGAGCGTTGGTGATGATCAGGTTGAACAATCGTTTCGACAGCCGACTCCCCGCTCGCGCGCCCATGGCATGCAAGCTGGCCGGAGCAAATCCCGATATCCGCATCAGAGTTTGAGCCGTCACTCCGGGCGACTGTCGTGAATGAGCTTCGGTCGCATGAGAAATATGCGACAGCCGGACGACCGCGTTGGGCTCACCTACGGGCAGATCTACGAGAAACGAAGACACTTCGCTGCGCGGCGTCTCGGCTTCGGGCTCACCGGTCAGCCTGGCCGTGTGCTCGAGGTGACCTGCCGATTCGCTGGAGACGTACACCGACATCGGCACCAACGCACGAACCGTCGACGACTCGGTCACCGGTTCACCGCGCGAGAGAAGCCAGTTGCGCAATGCACCCGTCACCACAGCGAGCACGACATCGTTGATCGAGCAACCGAATCGGGTGTGGATTTTTCGATAGTCGGACAGTTCTGTCTTCGCCACCGCAAAGCGACGATTTCGAGATATCGGAGTATTCAGCGGACTGGAGGGAGCGACCTGTGCCGCCGTGCGTACGGCGGAAAACACTTTGCCTGTCGCGGCAACGGCCTCGCTCGCCACGTCGGTGATGCTGCGGAACGCACCTCGGACGGCTTCGACGCCTTCACTGGGGCGAACGATCATCTCGGTGATGGCATCGAGGACGAGTGTCGTGTCCTTGGGCTCGCGCGCCGGCATCCACAGTTCCTCGGCCATGACAGGGGGACTTTTGCTTGCGTCGAGGATGACTTGACCGAGCTCGAGTGCCATCTCTCCGTCCACGAGCGCAGAATGCGATTTGGTGAAGATGGCGAACCTGTTTTTGGACAGCCCCTCCACGAGATACATCTCCCACAGTGGACGCGTTCGGTCGAGGGGTCGGGAGGTAAGCCGGGCAATCAGATCGTGAAGCTGATCGTCGGAACCCGGTTTCGGTAGCGCAGACCGACGAATGTGGTAGGTGATGTCGAAGTCCGGATCGTCGACCCATACCGGGCGCGCCAGCCCGAATGCGACCTCGCGAACCTTCTGCCGATAGCGGGGCACGAGAACCAGGCGTTCCTCGACAAGCTCGAGCAAACTTTCATAACTGAACCCGCTGCGCGGTGTGCGGAAGGTCGCCAACGATCCCAGATGCATGGGGCTGCTACTGGCCTCGAGAAAGTAGAAAGACGCGTCCTGCGTAGTCAGCCTTGTCGCCATCGCGAATCCTGATCCCCGTTTCCGTTCGCCGGTACCGGCTAGTTCTGCCCGACGCTCGAACCGACCATGTCGATCGAACTTGGATGAAGCAAAACGCTACAACCATTTCTACCTGCTGCACGAAAGACAACGATGGAACCGTACGGCCTCCGGTTCCGTCTCTATTCACTAGAGGATGCATACACCGCGACGTAAGGGATGCGAAAAAAATGGACAACCCGCCCGTGTCGAACCGCCATACATTCCTATCGCACGCCCGCCCTTTCGAGCCTCCGACGGCGTCTGGAAGTGCCGCCGTGAGCGCCAGGAATCGTCTCGATCACCATCTTGCACACTTACACGCTGGAAGTCAGTCGGACCGTCGACGTCGCCCCTTTCAGCGAAGTCTTGGAAACCACGCTCACGGGAGCACCTCGACGTCGAATGTCGGGAACCCAGCCGAGCGTCAGGGTTCCGACGATGCACAGCGGGGTGCCGAACACGCGTTGCGACTGATCCTGGAGGTTCTCGACAGGCGCCGAACAACCCACAAGCTGGGCGCCTTGTTCACCCCCACTGTTGTCGAATCGCTCAAGACCCTCGTGAATTCGCAGCCACCCGGCCGGAGCCTCGGCGCCGCGTCACTCCGACGGGTGCATGTGAGCCGATGCGCTGAGAACTCCGCGGAGGTGTTCGGCACCTATGCCCGCGGACCACGCATCTTCGCGGTGGCTGCCCGCCTCGAATATCGAAAGACTGCACGACACTCGGGCTGGACGGTCACCTCGGTCAGAATCCGTTGAGGTCTTACTCAACGCTTCTTCTTGGACCTACCGGATTTGGTGGAGGTTTTCGACTGCTCGCGAGCGGCCTCGCGTCGCTCCCTACGCGTCCCTTCAGGGGTGACCGGGGTTCCTGCAGTCGCTGATCCCCCTTCACCGGATTCGCCCGAACGCCGCACCTCGGTACCACCGTCTTCGTCCGGACCAGAGAACGTCAACCTCCCACTGGGGCGCTCGTCGAGGCCCTTCGCACGAAGGGCACTCGGTGCCCCACTCTGCGCAGGCTGTGCGACGTTGTCCTGAGTCGGCAGTGGGTTCTGAGTCGGAGTCTTCTGGGCAGTTGTCGACTTCTGCATCGAGGCGCCGGCCGTACCGATCGGAGATGCCAGACCGGGCGCGACGGCCAAGCCAGCCCCTGCCGCAGGACCTGCGGGCGCTGGGGTCGCCTCGACCTGCAGGTTGAACAAGAACCCGACGGATTCCTCTTTCAACCCCTCCAGCATTCCCTGGAACATGTCGTACCCCTCGCGCTGGTACTCCACCAGAGGATCCCGCTGCGCCATCGCGCGCAGGCCGATGCCCTCCTTGAGGTAGTCCATCTCGTAGAGGTGCTCACGCCACTTTCGATCGAGCACCGAGAGCAGCACGCGACGCTCCAGCTCACGCATTCCGTTCTCGCCCGCGATCTCTTCGATGTTCTTCTCACGCGTCGCGTATGCGGCTCGAGCGTCGGCGAGCAATGCCTCCAGAAGCTCTTCGCGGCTCAGATCACCCTTTTCGCCGAACTCGTTCTCCTGCGAGAGCTCCTTGTAGTCCAGACCAACCGGATACAAGGTCTTCAATGCCGTCCACAACTGCTCGAGATCCCAATCCTCGACGTACCCGTCAGCAGTGGCCCCGGTGACGTAGGCGGTGATCACATCGGTGATCATCCCCTCGACCTGGCCCTCCATGTCTGCACCCTTGAGGATGCGGCGCCGCTCCTCGTAGATGACGGTGCGCTGTTGGTTCATGACTTCGTCGTATTTGAGGACGTTCTTGCGGATCTCGAAGTTCTGCTGTTCGACCTGGGTCTGCGCACTCTTGATAGCCTTGGAGACCATTTTGGCCTCGATCGGCACATCATCGGGCAGGTTGAGACGAGTCATGATCGATTCCAGTGCGCCACCGTTGAATCGACGCATCAACTCGTCACCGAGGGACAGGTAGAAGCGGGACTCCCCCGGGTCACCCTGACGACCGGAACGGCCCCGAAGCTGGTTGTCGATCCGGCGCGAGTCGTGACGCTCGGTCCCGAGGACGTACAGTCCGCCGGCATCGCGCACGGTCGTCGCGTCGGCTTTCACCTGTGCCTTCACAGTCTCCAGCGCAAGCTCCCACGCATCTTGATAGGCGTCGGGGGTCTCCACCGGATCCAGACCTTGCTTACGCAGTTGCAGATCGGTGATGATGTCCGGGTTTCCACCCAGCACGACGTCGGTGCCACGTCCTGCCATGTTGGTCGCCACAGTGACAGCACCGAGCATGCCCGCCTCGGCGACGATGGTGGCTTCCTGCTCGTGGAACTTGGCGTTGAGCACGCTGTGCACTACGCCTTGTTTGGTGAACTGCTTGGACAAGTACTCCGAACGCTCGACACTCGTCGTTCCGATCAGGACCGGCTGCCCCTTGGTGTGCCGTGCGACGACGTCGGCGACCACGGCATCGAACTTCGCCTCTTCGGTCTTGTATATGAGGTCGCCGTTGTCGACGCGAACCATCGGCCGGTTGGTCGGAATCGGAATGACTCCCAACCCGTAGATCTGATGCAGCTCGGCCGCTTCGGTCTGGGCAGTACCGGTCATGCCGGACAAAGTGTCGTACAGCCGGAAGTAGTTCTGCAGCGTGATCGTGGCGAGAGTCTGATTCTCGGCCTTGATCTCGACCTTTTCCTTGGCCTCGATGGCCTGGTGCATGCCCTCGTTGTATCGACGCCCCACGAGGATGCGGCCGGTGAACTCATCGACGATGATGACCTCGCCGTCGCGGACGATGTAGTCCTTGTCCTTGGTGTAGAGCTCTTTCGCCTTGATCGCGTTGTTGAGGTAGTTCACCAGCGGCGAATTAGCGGCCTCGTACAGGTTGTCGATGCCGAGCTGGTCCTCGACGAATTCGACGCCCGCCTCGTGGACACCGATGGTGCGCTTACGGATATCGACCTCGTAATGCACGTCGATCTTCATCATCGGCACGATTCGGGCAAATTCCCCGTACCACTTCGACGACGCGTCGGCCGGACCCGAGATGATCAGCGGCGTGCGCGCCTCGTCGATGAGGATCGAATCGACCTCGTCGACGACAGCGAAATTGTGACCCCGCTGCACCAGATCGTCGAGGGAGTGCGTCATGTTGTCGCGGAGGTAGTCGAAACCGAATTCGTTGTTCGTTCCGTAGGTGATGTCGGCCGAATAGGCCGCACGTCGCTCGGTCGGAGTCATTCCCGAGAGAATGACGTCGACCTCGAGGCCGAGGAAGCGGTGGACTCGACCCATCCACTCCGAATCTCGCCTGGCCAGGTAGTCGTTGACCGTCACCACGTGCACTCCGTTGCCGGAGATCGCGTTGAGATATGCAGGCAGAACGCAGGTGAGGGTTTTGCCCTCGCCTGTTTTCATCTCGGCGATGTTCCCGAAATGCAAAGCTGCTCCGCCCATCACCTGGACGTCGAAATGTCGCTGCGACAGCACTCTCGACGATGCTTCTCTGGCGACGGCGAAAGCCTCCGGCAGCAACTCGTCCAAAGATTCACCGGACGCGAATCGCTTCCTGAACTCTGCGGTCTTGCCATGCAGTTCGGCGTCGGACAGCCGCTCGACGTCCGGAGACAGGGTGGACACATGGTCTGCGATGTTCTTGAGCCGCTTGACCATGCGACCTTCACCAACACGGAGCAGCTTGGAAAACGACAGCGAAGGCACGGGCTTTCTCGTCCTCGATCCTCGGTTACGGATATCGGCTAGCAAGATATCGACTGGTCATCTACGTCGTAGCAGGGCGTTACGGCAGCAACGGTTGTGCTGCACTCACATGAAGGTCTCATGCCAGCAGCGGACCGACGCGTCCATGGTAGGCGCTGATGCTGAGTGCTTTGTAGGCCCACCACACGTTGGTGGGCCCGACCTGGGATCGAACCCCTGGTCGGGCCCACTGACGCGACTCGAAACGTGCGTAGGACCTACTGCGTCGCCCAGCTCAGGTGAGTCTGATCAGGCCGTAGTCGAATGCGTGCCGCCGATACACGACGGACGGGCGGTCGGAGGCGCTGTCATGGAAGAGGTAGAAGTCGTGACCGACCAATTCCATCTCGTAGAGTGCGTCGTCCACGCTCATCGGTGCAGCGGAGTGGACTTTGGTTCGGACGATCTGTCCGGGTCCCGTCGCCTCGTCCTCGAACGAATCCAGCTTGATATCCGGATTCAGCGCAAGACTGTCGTCCTCCGCCAACTCTGCCGTTGCCTCGGCCACCGACACCGGCGTCTTGTCGCCGTAATGGACCTTGCGGCGATCCTTGGTCCGACGTAAACGCGCTTCCAGTTTGGATGTGACGGACTCGAGGGCCGCATAAAAGCTGTCGGCGGTAGCTTCCGCTCGAACAACCGGGCCCTTGCCCTTCGCGGTGATTTCTACGCGCTGACACGCTTTGGCTTGTCGACGGTTGCGCTCGTGCTGCAGTTCGACGTCGAAGAGGTAGATGGAAGGGTCGAAGCGCTCGAGTCGGGCTAGTTTTTCGGAGACGTACACCCGGAAGTGGTCTGGGATCTCGACATTGCGGCCCTTGACCACAACGTCGGCATTGGTCTTGGTGGACTCGTCCGAAGGCTTCTCGTCGAAGAAAACAGAAGCTTGTGAAGGGGTCGTCACTCGTACCTCCCGATATAGGCTGCACTGCTTCTCGCAGTGCGGCAAATGTTCATGCCGAATGGGGAACCAACCGGCGTCACGTGCGGTTGCATCACCTCCACTACGAGACCTCGAAAAACATGTCGAGGTCGTGTCCGCGACGTTAGTCTGTCATCCGCTCGTGTGCCACTCTTCACTCGAAATTGGTGCGTCCGCGTGTCCGGAGTGCACTATCGAGGCCCCTAACGAACTGCAGCAACAACCAATACCCCATCGACACGCACTCCCGAATTCTCTAGGACACTTACTGATTCGGTCGCCGTGGCACCGGTGGTGAGTACGTCGTCCACGAGAAGGACTGTTCTCTCACGCGGAATTCTCACGCGCGCAGCGACATCGCCCACTTCGGTGCGTTCGCCATCTCGGCGACCGGGGGATCTCGCGCTGCGCGAGAGTGCCAACTCGATGCGACCCGCCACGTTCGCCTGCCGCTCGGACGCACTGAGCCCGACCGAATCTCGCACTCCCTTGCGCATGCGCAATACCGACGGTATCCGCACGACTTCATGTCCTAGCTCGGCCGCGGTCGCTCTGACACAGCGCTCTACATGATCACCACCTCGCACGCGCGCTGCTCGCGCTCGAGTGGGCGCAGGCACGAGCACGAGACGCGAGAGCTCAGGCGGATCGATCTCACCGAGTATCCGCAGTTTCTGGACCGCGTGGGCCAGGGCCCGCCCGAGCGGGACGGCCACGTCGTGCCGGTTCCGTTCCTTCAGCTCGAGGACCGCGCTTCGTCGAGCTCCGGAGTACGGCCCGAGTGCCCAGCACGGCACTCCTGGGTCGACGCGAGGCGATACCCGCTCGACGGCGACACAGACCGTGTCCTCGCACTGCGGACACCACAGGGTCCCCACCGCACCGCAGCCCCCACACTCACAAGGGAGTGCGAGGTCGAGCAACGTCCGGACAGTTGCGTTCATACGACGAATCGAAGCATCCGAGTACGACAACTTTTTCGGCCGGTTGCAAAATCAGCCGGGCAGAATCGGTATCGCTTTCACTCCTGCCAGTCCGGCTACTTCACGCCAGTAGCGGTCACCGGCGGGATCTCCGTTGTTCAGCTGAAACACCGCGCGCGAATCCGCGACGTACTCGTTCGTCGGCGACGCGTCGACCGAGAGCACCGGAGTCGTCAAGTTCCGGCTCGGGAGCGCATCGAGGCGTGAACCGTCGGTCGTAACCTGCACTACCGGCACGTCGGTCGCGATACGCACGATGACGATGGCATCGCCGGTACTCCAGTCCAACGCCAGAGCGTCGCTGCCGAGACCGTTCGCGACCGCCTTGGGAGACATGAGGGAGTACGAGCCGTTCTCCTTGCGCACGACCGACGCGACGTAGACCAAACCGTCGACGATCATGGCCGCCCGGACGCCGTCGCGTGACAGCCGTAGGTCGGTGATCCTCACACCGAGCGCAGTGACGGCGGTGGCGTCCACCGGAACCACCGAAACCTGCCCCGTCGCTGGATCCCGTGCTGCGCGAATCACATTCGTGCCGTCGATGACAGCCCACGCCGCGTTGTTGTCGGCACCCCAGGAAGGTCTGGTGATCGACTGCCCCTCCGCCACCGGGAAGGCACCGCTGTCGTACCCACCGATCATCAATGTCGAGGACGGCTCGGGCACCGGGCGGCCGGTGTCTGCTACGCCGGCTACCAGCGTTCCGTCGTTCGACAGCGCGACGCTACGCAGATTGTTGACGGTGCCGAAATATCCGGGAACAGGAACGGCACCGGAATCCTCGACCGACATCAGTTGCCCGGCCACCAACGCGTGTAGGCCCACTGCAGTCTCGGGTGTCCCCAACGGATCGAGAGAACCGACATCTGCGGTCGTCCACCCGTCCTGCTTGTCGTCATCGAGCGGTTGTCCGTCGGCGAGCAGAACGTACGGACCGGATATCTCCGCCGATGCCAACGTCCAGATCACCTGGGCAGCAAGTAGCTCTCGATTCTTCGTGTCCATCGATTGCAGGCCGCCGAAATCGATCTTCACCCCGCCCGGGCCGACACCGACCTGTGTTGTTCGACCATCGGCCTTGGTGATCGGCCCACGAACGCCGACGTTGTTCGACAATTCGTTCGACACCGCCGGCGCCAACGTCTGTTTCGGCCCGTCGATCAGCAGTTGCACGAGCTGGTTGGCCAGCAGATCAGGAGAGCCGGTGAGCCACCGGACATCGGGAACCAACGCCGCACCGAGCGGATCGACGAAGAACAACGACTGGCGTTGATAGGCATTGAAGAACTGCGAGCGATCTATCAGTACGCCTGGAGGAAGCTCGTCGATGCGCCACTCCCCGTCGACCTTGACCATCCGAATCGTCGAGTCCACCGTGCCCGCGCCGGCCTGATAGTCGCCACCCGACGCGAGGACACCCACGGTGTTGGATCGAATCGTGTACTCCGATTCGTCCGAAGTGCGAGGACCGGACAACAGGTCGATTCTGTCCGCCACCACGGTTTTAGCTCCGTCGTCCCAGGTACTGGAGGCCTCACGTGTCAGATATTGTCGTGCAGCTTGGTGGCGATTCGCCGAATTCGCGCTCGCTACGAGGAAGTCGCGTACGAGCAGATCGGGTTCACGGCCTTCCGCCGGCGGTGGCGGTGTAGTCGACGCTGCCCCTCCCGTGATCGATCCTATCGCCTGTGGGGTCGACGATTCGGGCAGACTTGCGCATCCTGCGAGCGACAGGAGAACGACCAGCACAGCGGCAACGGTCGCCGAACACCGCCGGATCACGATGAGTCCGACGGGTTCGAGGGGTCCGTAGACTCGCTGGACACCGCAGGTGTCAACGCCGGGTGCTCTACGTCCGGTGTCGGCGACGCATCGGTGCGCGAGGTCAACGCTGGAAGCGGCTGGCCCTGCAAGTAACGCCGAGTGCTCGGCTTCAGAGGCAATGGACTTCCGATCACTTTGTGGCCTCGCACGAGTGGCAACGTCAACCTGAAGCAGGCGCCTTCGCCCACAGCGCCCCACGCTTCGAGCTTCCCGTCGTGCAACCGTGCGTCCTCGACGCTGATCGCAAGTCCGAGTCCGGTCCCGCCCGATCTGCGCACGCGAGAAGGATCCGAACGCCAGAAGCGATTGAAAACGAGCTTCTCCTCACCTGGACGTAGTCCCACTCCCTGATCTCGAACGACAAAGGCCGCAGCGTCGGCATTGGCTCGAAGTCGTAACAAAACCGGCTTCCCTTCGCCGTGATCGAGAGCATTCGCAAGCAGGTTTCGCAGAATTCGCTCTACCCGACGCGGATCCACTTCGGCGATGACGGCATGATCAGGCATGTCGACGATGACCTCGGTGCCAGTCTCCCGAGCCAAATGCCGCACCGTGGACACTGCCGCTCGCGCACACATTCGTAGATCGAGTTGTTCGGCGGCAAGTTCGGCGACACCTGCATCGTGGCGGCTGATCTCGAGCAAATCCCCGAGAAGCGTCTCGAACCTGTCCAGCTCGTTGACCAACAACTCAGAGGATCTCCGCAAGGCCGGATCGAGATCTGCACTGCCGTCGTGGATCAGATCTGCAGCCATCCGCACCGTCGTCAGCGGCGTCCGAAGCTCGTGGCTCACATCGGAGGTGAAACGCCGCTGCAGGTTTCCGAACTCTTCGAGCTGGGTGATCTGTTTGGACAGGCTTTCCGCCATCTCGTTGAACGACATGGCAAGCCGCGCCATGTCGTCCTCACCACGCACCGGCATTCGCTCCTTGAGTCGTCCATCGGCGAATCGAACGGCGATACGTGAGGCCGAGCGAATCGGAAGGACCACTTGCCTGGCGACCAGCATCGATATCGCTGCAAGTAGGACCAAGAGCACGACCGCGCCGATGAGGAGCGTTCCGCCGACGAGTGAGAGCGTTCTGTCCTCACTCCCGAGTGGGAACACCAGATACAGCTCGAGCCCGGCAATATCGGACCCTGTGGGTGAACCCATGATCAATGCAGGCCCGGAGTAACCGCCCTCGTTATCGGAGACCGTCGCGTACTGATAGCTGATCAAGCCCTGCTTGACGAACTCACGCAAGCTTGCCGGAATGTGATCGACGGGACCGACCGAGGCGTCGCTGCGAACACCGTCGCCTTCGACGATCAGCACCGGGTCGAAGGTGCCCGCGGACCCGGATGCCTGCCCGGCATCGACGTCGCGACTGGTCAACTGTGCACGGGCGCGCTCGAGACGGGTGCTCAGCCCGCTCGAGTCGTCTGCTCCGGCCAGCGACCCTTCGACAGTGGTACGGGAACGATCGAGTTCCTCGGTGGCAGCGGTGATTTTCGCCTCCAGCAGACGGTCGGTTATCTGACTGGTCAGCACGACCCCGAGGATGGTGATCACGACCAGCGACAACGTCAGAGTCGAGACCACCACGCGCAGTTGAAGCGAACGGCGCCACGCATGACCGAGCGCAGTACTGAGCGAACGCAACCAACGCAACAGCGGCGAGAACGTTCCGTTGATTCGCCGCCGAGAGTGGGAAAATCGAATCACGGCGGTCCGGCTTTGTAGCCGACACCTCTCACGGTCAGAACGACTTCTGGATTCTCGGCGTCCTTCTCGACCTTCGCACGAAGGCGCTGAACGTGAACATTGACCAGGCGTGTGTCAGCGGCATGGCGGTAACCCCACACCTGTTCCAGAAGCACTTCGCGAGTGAACACCTGCCGTGGTTTGCGAGCAAGCGCCACCAGCAGATCGAACTCGAGTGGGGTCAAGGACACGAGTTCGTCCCCCCGGCTCACCTTGTGCGCCGGGACGTCGATCACGATATCGGCAATGGACAACAACTCGGCAGGTTCGTCCTCGGTACGACGCAATCGCGCCCGAACACGAGCGACCAGTTCCTTCGGCTTGAACGGCTTCATGATGTAGTCGTCTGCGCCGGATTCGAGCCCGAGAACGACGTCGACGGTGTCGGTCTTTGCCGTCAACATCACGATCGGCACTCCCGAATCCGCACGTAGAACCCGGCAGACGTCGATGCCGTTCATTCCTGGAAGCATCAAATCCAGCAACACCAGATCGGGTCGGTTCTCACGAACCGCGGCCAGAGCTTGAGTGCCGTCACCGACTACGAAAGGCTCGAAGCCCTCGCCACGAAGGACGATGGTGAGCATTTCGGCGAGAGCCGAATCGTCGTCGACTACAAGAATCCGGGGCTTCATGTTCCTATGGTGTCACTTTCATGCCGTCAGATGTCTGATTGACCAGGTGCGCGGCGAGTTGAGTCGGATCGACGTCACCCTCGATCACCTCCCACGGTGACACCCAGTTCGCGTCGGCCAAGCCGCAATAGGCCGCCGAAGTCCTGCTTTGCAGCGAGGAGTCACGCTCGTAGGAATCTCTGACGCGAGTCGAATCCTGTTTTTCACGTGTCGCGGCACGTTCGGCGGCAAGCTCGACGGGGACGTCCAACAGGATCTGCACATCAGGGATCGGCACCCCGAACCGCTCGAATTCGAGAACCCGAATCCATTCGACCCCAGCGCCGTCGACCTGCTCTTCGAGCCGTGCAGCCGTGTATGCGGCATTCGAGGCAACATATCGGTCCAACAGCACAATATCGTTGTGCAAGAGCAGCTTTCGGATCATCTCTGCCGCGTCCCGTCGATCCAGGGCGAACAGCAAAGCCATCGCGTGCACACTCTCCGCGGTATCACCGTGCTCACCGCGCAATGCCTCGGCAGCGAGATCTGCATGAATTGACAACCCGTACCGCGGGAACCCTATGCGAGCGACCTCGAGGCCCTCGCGCTCCCACGCCGAGACGAGCCGACGGGCCAGGGTGTTCTTGCCTGCCCCGTCGACTCCCTCGATCACCAGCAATTTTCCCACTGCGTCCGCGTCCGGATCAGTAGCGGTAATGCTCGGGCTTGTACGGGCCCTCGACGTCGACATTGATGTATTCGGCCTGCTCCTTGGTGAGCTTGGTGATCGTGCCACCGAGTGCCTCTACGTGGATGCGGGCCACCTTCTCGTCGAGGTGCTTAGGAAGGCGGTACACCTCGTTGTCGTACTCGCTCGGCTTGGTCCACAGTTCGATCTGCGCGATGACCTGGTTGGAGAAACTGTTACTCATCACGAACGACGGATGCCCCGTTGCGTTGCCGAGGTTCAGCAATCGGCCTTCCGACAGCACGATGATCGAATGGCCATCAGCGAACTGGAACTCGTCGACCTGCGGCTTGATGTTGATCCGCGTGACGTCCTTCGCGCGCTCGAGGCCTGCCATGTCGATCTCGTTGTCGAAGTGGCCGATGTTGCCCAGAATCGCCTGGTGCTTCATCCGCTGCATGTGCGCGAAGGTGATGATGCCGAGGTTGCCCGTCGAGGTGATCACGATGTCGGCCTTCTCGATGAACTCCTCGACGGTTCGCACGTCGAACCCGTCCATGAGCGCCTGGAGCGCATTGATCGGATCGGCTTCGGTCACC
The DNA here is from genome assembly GCA_038198705.1 of Mycobacteriales bacterium. Lineage (GTDB taxonomy): Bacteria > Actinomycetota > Actinomycetes > Mycobacteriales > Mycobacteriaceae > Rhodococcoides. The sequence goes on along the minus strand of JBBPZN010000111.1, from coordinate 57,660 downwards.
GTGACGCGAGCACCCTGGCCCTTCAATGCTTCGGCGCAGCCCTTACCGACGTCTCCGTAGCCACAGACCAGTACCGCTTTACCGCCGATGAGGACGTCGGTACCGCGGTTGATTCCGTCGATCAGCGAGTGACGAGTGCCGTACTTGTTGTCGAACTTGCTCTTGGTGACCGAATCGTTGACGTTGATCGCCGGGAAGGTCAATTCTCCGACCGCAGCGAACTGGTAGAGCCTCAGCACTCCGGTGGTCGTCTCTTCCGTGACGCCCTTGACCGATGCTGCGATGTCGCTCCACTTGGTCTTCGACTCTTCGAGCGAGCGGCGCAACAGGCCGAGGAACACCTGGTACTCGTCCGAGTCTTGGTCTTCGTCCGTGGGCGGAACGACGCCTGCCTTCTCGAACTGAGCGCCACGAAGCACGAGCATCGTCGCATCCCCGCCGTCGTCGAGAATCATGTTGGGGGGCTGTGGGGTTCCGTCAGCGGCTGCCGGCCACGTCAGCATCTGCTCAGCGGCCCACCAGTAGTCCTCTAGGGTCTCGCCCTTCCACGCGAAGACCGGAACGCCCTTGGGCTCCTCGACGCTCCCGTACGGTCCGACCACGACGGCCGCGGCCGCATGATCCTGAGTGGAGAAGATGGTGCACGACGCCCAGCGAACCTCGGCGCCGAGGGCGACCAGAGTTTCGATCAGCACGGCAGTCTGCACGGTCATGTGGAGCGATCCCGATACCCGAGCGCCCTTGAGCGGCAACACTTCGGAGTATTCGCGACGGAGTGCGATCAGACCGGGCATTTCGTGCTCGGCGAGGCGGATCTCCTTACGGCCGAACTCCGCGAGCGACAAGTCTGCGACCTTGAAGTCGATTCCACCGAGGTTGTCCGCGGTGAGTGCCGATCCTGTGGCCGAACGATCATCCGGCGTTACTGAGGTGGTCATCTTGCCTCTCCTGATTGCGTGAAGTTCTCATTCAGGCTATCGGGTCGACGCGCCGAGGGTTCGCGCTACCTGCCTTTGGTCATCCGAGCCTGTACGCATCCGGGCGCTGCGTACGCCCGAAGAATCTTCTCGCGCTTACGGGGAAGGATGTTCGCTCGGCTCACATCGCCGCCGTAGTGGGCAATGACCCGCGGGTCCATGACCCGACGCCACAGTGGTGGGAACGCCGCCATCATCACCATCGTTGCGTATCCGGCCGGCAACTGCGGCGCCTCGTCGCAGGTACGAAGGACCTGATAACGCTTGGACGGATTGGCATGATGATCACTGTGCCGCTGCAGGTGATAGAGAAATATGTTCGTGCACAATCGGTCGCTGTTCCAGCTGTGCCGTGACGAGCACCTGACGTAACACCCCCGAGCGTTCTTTTCCCGAAGCAATCCATAGTGCTCGACATAGTTGACTGTTTCCAACAACAAGAAACCTACGACGGCCTGCAGCACGAGGTACGGCAGAATTGCGGGCCCGAATGCCAGCGCCAGCAGCGCGAACAGCACTGCACTCATCAACCATGAATGCAGAAGGTTGTTGCGGATGCTCCAAGGTCGGATGCTCTCGCGAGCCAACCTCTGCGTTTCCAGATGCCACGCCGATATCAACCCCAGAACCACAGTGCGAGGCATGAACGTCCACAGATTCTCGCCGAGCCTTGAACTGGCAGGATCATCGGGAGTTGCCACTTTGACGTGATGTCCGCGGTTGTGCTCAACGAAAAAATGTCCGTAGAAGGTCTGCGTCAAAGCAACTTTGGCAAGCCAACGTTCGTGCCTTTCGACCCGGTGGCCCAACTCGTGCGCCGCATTGATCCCAGTTCCGGCGACGAGGCCGACCGTCACAGCCAGACCGATCCTGTCGATGATCGTCAAATCTCCGAAAGACCACATCCAGCACGCGACCAGCAACGTGAAAAATTGAATGGGCAAAAAGGCATAGGTGCACCATCGGTAGAACTTGTCTTCCTGCATCGACGACACATCGGTGTCGGACGGATTGTCACCGTCCTCACCGGCCACCTTGTCGAGGACCGGAATGATCACGAAGAAGACCATCAGTCCGCTCCACCAAAATATCGGCATGCCGGTCCACAGGACCAATTGCGAAGGCAACAAAGCCGAAGCGGGCGCAAGTAGACCGAGCAGCCAGAGATACCGCTTGTAGCCTCGCCGGCTGTCAGCTGTACCGACAGAGACCTCGTCGACAACCGCCCAGTTACGACCGACCTGACTCAATCCACACCCCTTGACACTCGACCCGAAGTTGATTCGAGGAGTCTATAACATACCTACTGCCCCGTAAAAAAAGTTTTCCGAGCGCGCCGGCGCGCTATTTCGAGTCGCGTTCGTTGGCCGCTTCGCGCGCACGGATCGTCTTGTCTGCGTTCTTCCGGCTGTAGGCGAAGTAGATTACGACGCCGATTGCCATCCAGACGACGAACCTGATCCACGTCTCGACCGAGAGATTGACCATCAGCCACACGCACGAGGCCACCGCCAGAATCGGAATCAGTGGCATCAGGGGAACCTTGAATCCGCGGGGAAGGTCCGGACGCGTCCGCCGGAGTACTACCACGCCGATCGACACGAGGACGAAGGCGAACAGTGTGCCGATGTTCACCATCTCTTCGAGGGTGCCGATCGGAAAGAATGCGGCGAGAACCGAGACCACGCCGCCGACGAGTAGCGTAATTCTTACCGGGGTACCCCTAGAGCCCGTATGTGCCAACGAATGTGGGACGAGACCGTCACGCGACATGGCGAACAGCACTCGCGTCTGCCCGAGCATCAAGACCATGACTACCGTCGTCAATCCGGCAAGTGCGCCGAACGAAATAATGTTCTTCGCCCAATCGAGGCCGTTGAGTTCGAATGCCGTCGCCAGAGTGGAGTCGTCACCAGCGAGTTCGGTGTAGTTCACCATCCCGGTCAGCACGAGCGTTACCGCGACGTAGAGGACCGTCACGATGGCAAGGGACCCGAGAATTCCACGAGGCAAAGCCTTCTGTGGGTTTTTGGTTTCCTCCGCAGTCGTGGCGACCACGTCGAACCCGATGAAGGCAAAGAAGACGAGGCTGGCAGCGGCCAGCAACCCGTACCACCCGAAGGTGCTACTTCCCGCGCCCGTGACGAAGGACAACAGCGACTGGTGAATGCCCTCTTCGGTGGAGCCACCCTGGGAGGGAGGAATGTAGGGAGAGTAGTTCTCCGATTTGATGTAGAACGCCCCGACAACGACCACGAGCAACACGACAGCGACCTTGATCGCGGTGACCACCAACGACACCCGAGACGACAACTTGGTACCGCTGACAAGTAGGACCGTGATGATGAGAACGATAACCAACGCACCCCAGTCGAAGTCGAGCGAACCGATCTTCACGATCGGCGATGCCGACCCGATGACCTCACCGAGATACAGCGACCACCCCTTCGCTACCACCGACGACGCCAGCGCGAACTCGAGGATCAGGTCCCACCCGATGATCCATGCTACGAACTCGCCGAAGGTCGCGTACGAAAAGGTGTACGCGCTTCCCGCCACCGGGACGGTCGAGGCGAACTCGGCATAACAGAGAGCGGCCAGCCCACACGCGACTGCAGCGAGAAGAAATGCCAACGACACCGAGGGACCGGCAACGTTTCCTGCGGTGCGCGCGGTGAGCGTGAAGATTCCTGCCCCGATGACGACAGCCACGCCGAACACGGTGAGGTCCCACGAAGTGAGATCCTTCCGGAGTTTGGTGTCCGGCTCGTCGGTGTCCTTCATGGACTGCTCTACGGACTTGGTCCTGAACAGCCCTGTCGTTCGCGGACTCTTCTTCGGCCGATCTTCGGTCATCGCGTGTGTTCCACCTGTCGAGATCGGGTCACTGACGGTATCGGGCTTGCGACTTGTTCACACGCCCCTTGGAGCCCCTGTGGTAACACCCTAAGGGAATGGAACTCTGACGCGGACGGTTCCAGTATCGGGCGAAAGGCTACCCGACGGTTGCGACGAATATCTCGGCGTCTCCCCATCGCGCCGCGGCGGTGAACGCTGGATCCGCCGCGGATATCCACACAGCCGATCCTTGCTCGAGCACCAACTCGCGGTCACCGTCGTCCACAACGACCCGCCCCTTGGTGCACAGCACGATCGACGGCCCGTCGCTGTCCGACTTCACCGATGACCCGTCCGACACGAGGGCACGGCTCAGCGCGAACTCCGGAGCCGGCGTCTCGTACCCGGCGACGGTGTCTGTCATGTCGGGCTTCGCTTCGAGGATCCTCACCTCCGCCGGCCGAAAATCCAGTATCCGGAGCAGTTCTGGCACATCCACATGCTTGGTGGTCAGTCCGCCGCGCAACACATTGTCGGAGTTCGCCATGATCTCCACACCCGTACCGGTCAGGTAGGCGTGCAGATTGCCCGCGTCGAGAAAAATACCTTGGCCGGGGGTCAACGTAACTCGATTGAGTAGCAACGCCGCCAGCACTCCCGCATCACCCGGATAGGACTCGCCGAGTTCGAGAAGTGTTCTTGCCTCCGCGACGAATTCGCCCCCGTCGGACTGCGCACGAGTCGAGAGATACTCGATGCACCCGTCGGCGACCAGCGGCAACAATGCATCGAGGGCAGGTCCGGGCAAGGTGATCCAGGAGGTGAATACTGTCCGCAATCCTGCATCGTCAGGCTGATCGGCCAAAAGCGATCGGTACCCGGACAAAGCGTCCACGTTCAGCGCGTCGATGAACTCGACTGTTCGCCGCGGGCACCTGAAACCGGCAAGTGCGTGAAACTCGGTCAACGCCACGATCAGCTCAGGTTTGTGGCTCGCATCGCGGTAGTTCCGCAACGACGAATCGATCGGAATCCGTGCTGACTCCTCGTGCGCGAATCCCTCGGCGGCTTGGGTCGCGCTCGGATGGGCCTGCAGCGACAGGGGCTCGTCGGCGGCAAGCAATTTCAACAGAAAGGGCAGCCTCCCCAGGTACGTCGCGGACGTATCGGCTCCAAGCTCGAGAGCCGGGTTGTCATCGATGACGCTGAGCAGTGACCGCGTCGAGGTGCCGTCGTCGATCATTGCTGGATCTGCTGGGTGCGCCCCGAGCCAGATCTCGGCTTCCGGATGTTCGGACGGAACCGGCCTGCCTTGCAAAGCTGCAAGAACAGTTCTAGATCCCCACGCATACGACCTGACTGCACCGAGCAGTGGTTGCACTATTTCCCGCCCATCAAATGTAGATACGCGGCAGCCATTTCCAGCCGCGTCGCCAATACTGCCGTTGCCCCTAATTCACTGGCAGAGTGCGGGTTGTTTCCTGCACCGTCCCGACCTTCGCGCCGGTAACCTCCGGCGCCGTCCACAGACTCCGAAACCGATCCGAAATCGATGCTCCTCCGATCGAACTCGGGTAGGCCCGCCGAGATCACCACGGAGTCCGGTAGCGCAGCCGTCCGACGCTCGGCCGACGCGGCGAAAGAATCGGATGCCAAGACCACTACTCGAATCGCCTGTTCGGGCCGGGGGCCGTCGAACTCCTCGTCATGAAAGAAGGCATCGTATTCGACGGGTGCTGCACCGCTCGTGCTACCGGAGGACACGACGGCGGCGATGACATCGGAAAGTTCACTCGCCCCGGCCACGACGCCGGCAGCCCGCAGCAAAACCTCGCTACCGTGGCGGGCCAATTCAACGTCGACGGCTCCCGAACCGGACAGCACAACCCTGCTGCCCGAGACCTGAGCGGCAAGCGACTTCGCCGGGTTGCGAAAAACCTCGTGCGACGGATGATTTCGAGCCGCCTCGGAGTCGAGAAGATCTGCAACTTCGGACAAGTCGGGCAGCAAAGATCGATAGGCGCCATCGGACACAGCGGCGAGAATCGCCGTTCCTGCAGCCAGGTAACGCATCAACGTGTTGTGCTCGCGCACAGCGACCCTCGGGGGAAGGAACACCGCGCGGCCTGCGGCAGCGGAGCGCAGCGGTCCCTCGTCCGGGGTGACGAGGACAGTTTCGGCGCCGCGGCGAACGGCTGCGGATGTCGATTCTGCGAGCCGTGGATCACCGGCGTCGTCGCCGGAGAGCACAACTACGTCGAGCGGACCGACCCACAGCGGCGTCGTCGCGGCGTGCACAAGCGGAAAACCGACTCGCGCACCGATCGCGGCGATGAGCATAGATGCGGCCCGACCTGCGCGACCTTCACCCGCGACGAAAACAACGCTGCGGGGACGCAGTTCGCCCAGCCGTTCGGCTACGGACTCCTCGACGGCTGCATTCGTCGCACGGACCTGCGCGCCTGCCAGTGCGGCACTGCGCAGGGCCCCGTCGGTATCGGCGGCGGCAAGTGCGGCAGGGTCATCCAAATTCAGCAGAGACGACGGAGCTGTCATGGCTGTCTGCACCGTCCTTTCCTTACCGACGTCCACTCATCGATCGAGTGCGTTCGTATGTGCGAGCGTCTCTTAACCCACTATTACAGTTGTCCTCGCACTATGCCCACTATCTCGGAGGTCAAAGCATCGACATCTTCACTGGTGCGGGCTTCGACGTTGAGGCGCAACAGCGGTTCGGTATTCGACGCCCGGAGATTGAACCAGGCACCGTCCGCGAGATCGATGGTGACACCGTCCAATCGGTCGACCGATACCGTACGGTCTGCGAAGGCCACGAGCACTGCATTCGTGCGCTCGACGGCATCGTCGACCGTCGAGTTGATCTCCCCCGACGCAGAGTACGACTCGTACTGCTTCATCAACTCCGAGAGCGGTCGGTCTGTCGCGCCCAGAGCTGCCAGGACATGCAGCGCCGCGAGCATTCCCGAGTCCGCACCCCAGAAATCGCGGAAGTAGTAGTGGGCGGAGTGCTCCCCGCCGAACACAGCACCGGTCTCTGCCATCTGCTGCTTGATGAACGAATGGCCGACCCGCGTTCGCACTGGTGTACCGCCGAGTCTGGTCACCAACTCCGGAACCGAATGGGAGGTGATCAAGTTGTAGATCACCGAAGCGCCAGGCTCTTTGGCGAGCTCACGCTCGGCCACCAGCCCGGTCACTGCCGAGGGAGAGACAGGATTTCCGAGTTCGTCGACGACGAAGCATCGATCCGCGTCACCGTCGAATGCCAATCCGATGTCGGCACCGGTCTCGCGTACGAACTTCTGCAAGTCGACGAGATTCTTCGGGTCGAGCGGGTTCGCCTCGTGGTTGGGGAAGGTTCCGTCGAGCTCGAAGTAGAGCGGGTAGACGGTGACAGGCAGTGAATCGAACACAGCAGGCACGGTGTGCCCACCCATCCCGTTTCCGGCGTCGACTGCGATCTTGACACCGGATACCTGTGACAGATCGACGAGGTCACGCACGAAAGTGGCGTACTCGACCAGAACATCACGATCCGATGTGGTTCCCGGTGTCCCAGTGTATTCCGGACCACCGTCGACCAGCTCTGCCTTGATCGTGCCGAGTCCGGTGTCCTGCCCCACCGGCTTCGCGCCCGCGCGGCACAGCTTGATGCCGTTGTACTCCGCAGGATTGTGGCTTGCGGTGAACATGGCACCGGGGCAATCCAGAACACCCGAGGCGAAGTAGAGCTGATCGGTCGAGGCAAGACCGATGTGCACGACGTCGAGGCCTTGTGAGGTGACTCCGTCCGCGAATGCCCGTGACAATTCCGGCGACGATGCGCGCATGTCGTGGCCGACCACGACCTGGGCGACGGATTTCTCTCGGACCAATCGCGCGAACGATGCGCCGACGTCTCGCACGAAGTCTGCGTCGATCTGATCGCCTACCAACCCTCGTACGTCGTAGGCCTTGATGACTGCATTGACGGACTCGGCAGTTCGTGCCACGAACGACTCCTCGTGAATTTCGGTGGGGTAAACGGTAAAGGCGAGCCACTGCGGCCCGGCCCTTGCCCTTCGGAGATCGGCTTCTTCGAGTCGAATCTGTCACAACTCATTGCGTCGAGCGCAATAAAACCGACCAGTTGTGACCGACCCCATGCGACCGTACGAAACGAAACAATCGCCAAGTACGAAGACAGAACAGCGAATGGAACAAAAGGTCGAACAGCCGGGTCGGAAGCGGGGATTCACCAGCAATTCAGGAAGTGGGATCCGGAAGCACCCGCAAGTGACCCCGGCGGCCGGTCCGTGCCGGCACAGACGTCCGACGATCTCCAACTACGTCAGCGCGGAGGTCTCGTTCTCGAACGCGATCCGCGGACTCGGTGTCCTCGCGTCGAACACGATCTCCGCGGCCTGCTTCGCGAACGGCTTCGGCCAAGGCCGTCAAGTCGTCCTCGTCGGGCGTCGTCGTGGTGAAGCCACCCTCATAGCGAACCATTTCCCAGCCCTTGGGGGCTGTGGTGGTCACCGCGTGCACCTCACACAGGTCCCATGAGTGAGGTTCGGCGACGGTGGCAAGTGGACCGACCACAGCGGTCGAGTCCGAATAGACATACGTGAGAGTCGCGACGGCCGAACGACTACACCCGGGCCTGCAGCATCCACGCAGTGATCTCACGAGTGAGAGACTATCCCTCGACTCCGACTGCACGCCGCCCGACACACCGCGAAGGGTCGGACGATAACCTTGGGTATGGCTCGAACTGGCTCCGGACGACAACCGACCTCCCGATCTGCGGACCGGCGCGGCCGCGGAGTTCGCGGCCCGGTGCTCCCCTCGAACGTCCCGGGACACCGATCGCGAGCCGACAAGTTCGACCGCGTGGTGCTGGAAGCGTTCGCTCGCATCGGCCACACATGGCACGAGCGGTTGGAGAGGCTGGATATCGCAGTCGACGAAGTACCCAAAATCAGGGCCATCGACCCCGAATCGGTCACGTGGCCTCCTGAGGTTGTAGCAGAGGGGCCCGTTCCGTTGTCCAGACTGGTACCGGCGGGCATCGACAAGCGCGGTGAATCGACACGCGCACGGATCGTGTTGTTCCGGCGCCCACTGGAGAGACGCGCCAAGCACCCGGAGGATCTGGAGGATCTTCTCTACGAGGTCCTTGTCGAACAGGTTGCGACCTACCTAGGGGTGGACCCCGACACCGTCGACCCAGGCATGGAAGAGGAGCGTTAGCCGAAGGACCCGGCCAGTACCTCGATCAAGGCAAGTCCTCGATCTAACCGATACCCCGCTTGAGCCGACGACGCTCCCGCTCCGACAGTCCGCCCCAGATTCCGAAACGCTCATCCTTGGCAAGCGCGTACTCGAGGCATTCGCCCTTGACATCGCAACCGAGGCAGATGCGTTTTGCTTCGCGGGTCGATCCACCCTTTTCGGGGAAAAATGCTTCCGGATCGGTTTGCGCGCACAGCGCGCGCTCTTGCCACTGGTCTTCGATCTCCTCGAACATCCGATCGAATCCGGAGACCATGCTCAAGAACGGCTTTTCCGGAACACGAACTGGCGGAGCGGTTCCCTCCCCCACCAAGTCGTCTTCGTCCTCGAAATCCACCTCCGCGGAGTCGTGATCGACACCGACAGCGCTGGAATTCGTTGAAGCCGAATGGATATCATCCAGATCGTCCACATCTTCAGACCGTGCCACCACCGAATCGCGGCCGAGCGTCACGTCCGCTGCCGCTACGTCGACGGCGGACACATCCGAGCGGACGCCTCCTACACGTGACGCAAAAGTCTTGTCATTCATACGGTTCCCGCAGTCGCCTCGTGCTGCACGTACTCGGGAATCGGTCTGCGACGCGTCGCTGACTACGCTGAGGTGAGCCTGGGGTTCGTCCCGCTGTTCACGTGCCACGTACTGGTCGTACATCGCTTCCGCCTCCTCACCATTCGATAGCGCAGAAATTTCCGGTCGGTTCCGAATACCTTGCCCCGCGCCGATATTCGTAGCCATACCCCGACCATCGACTTCCAACACACGCTCCGGCATACTTGACGTCACATGGGAACGAGTGTTCGAATAAGGGGTCCCACCAAGCGAACTCGCTTGACGACCGGGGAATGACATAAATGTGATTAGACACGCCGGAGCAGGTTGCGGTCAAGCCGATACGAGATATTGCAATACCATCTCCAGACCATAATCAGCCGCCTCCCCGAATAACAGCCCGTCATCGGCGTGTCGCGCCCCGGTAAACGCCCCGAAACCGGGACTGAGTCCGGATTTCAGCCAACCGGCGCCCACCAAGGTGGCGGGCGCCGACCGGTCGATTCGATCGAGCGCCTAGGCTCTGAATCTGTGAAAGTGACTGTCTTGGTCGGTGGAGTCGGCGGAGCCCGATTCCTTCAGGGACTCAAAACTCTGCTCGGGGACGACGACGAGATTACTGCGATCGTCAATGTCGGAGACGACGTGTGGATGCACGGTTTACGCATCTGCCCCGACCTCGACACTTGTATGTACACCCTGGGCGACGGCATCGATACCGAGCGTGGTTGGGGACGGATCGCGGAGACTTGGCACGCGCGTGACGAACTCGCCGCGTACGGGGCCGACCCGGATTGGTTCGGGCTCGGGGACAGAGACATAGCCACGCACCTCATTCGAAGTCGGATGCTCAGGACCGGATATCCGCTCTCGGCGGTGACCGAAGCCTTGTGCAACCGATGGAAGCCAGGCGTGCGACTGCTACCGGTGACCGACGACCGGAGCGAGACACACGTCGTCGTCACCGACCCGGACGACAAAGACGGAAACACTCAGCGAGCAATCCACTTTCAAGAGTGGTGGGTTCGCTACCGAGCACAGATTCCGACACACAGTTTCGCCAATATCGGTGCCGAACAAGCAACTCCGGCACCCGGGGTCCTCGATGCCCTCGCCGATGCCGACGCCGTGATCCTGGCTCCATCCAATCCGGTGGTGAGCGTCGGCGCGATCCTCGCTGTCCCCGGAATCCGCAGCGCACTACGTACGACGTCGGCCAAGGTTGTCGGTCTGTCGCCGGTAGTGGACGGAAAGCCGTTGCGCGGGATGGCAGACGAATGTCTGACCGTCATCGGTGTCGACACGTCCGCCGAGGCCGTCGGCCGTCACTACGGCGCACGATCGGACACCGGAATCCTCGACGCATGGTTGATCCATTCGACCGATCAGGCCACCATTCCCGGCGTTGACGTACACAGCGTGCCGTTATTGATGACCGACCCCGAAACTACCGCCCTGATGGCCGCAGCGGCACTTCGTTCGGCTGGACTCGAGCTGTGACCGAGCCGATTCCGACCGACCATGCTCCTGGCGGCAGCATCGAGATCATCCCGGTGACCGGGTTACCGGAGTTTCGGCCGGGCGACGATGTTGCGTCCTCGATAGCCGCGTGCGCACCGTGGATTCGCAACGACGACATATTGGTGGTCACCAGCAAAATCGTGTCCAAGGCAGAAGGTCGACTGGTCGACGCACCACTGGATCCAGAAGAACGAGATGCCGCGCGAAGACTGCTGGTCGAGCAGGAAGCAGTTCGGATCGTTGCTCGCAAAGGTCGAACACTGATCACCGAGAATCGACTCGGCATAGTGCAGGCCGCCTCTGGAATCGATGGATCCAACGTCGATCGGGCCGAACTGGCTCTGCTCCCGCGAGATCCGGATGCAAGCGCTGCCGCCATACGAGCAGCCCTGGCGTCTTCGCTCGGTGTCCACGTCGGCGTCGTCATCACCGACACCATGGGGCGCGCGTGGCGAATCGGACAGATCGATGCCGCGATCGGCTCGGCCGGTCTCGCCGTGATCCATGGCTATGCCGGCGCCGAGGACGGCCAAGGTAACGAGTTGAGCGTGACCGAGGTCGCTGTCGCCGACGAGATCGCTGCTGCAGGCGATCTGGTCAAGGGAAAGCTCGGCGCCGTTCCGGTTGCCGTCGTACGTGGCCTGAAGCCGATCGACAACGGCACCGGTGCAAGGGATTTGGTGCGCAGCGGAGAGGAAGACCTCTTCTGGCTCGGTACCAACGAGTCGATCGACAGGGGGCGACGGGAGGCGCTTCTCGTTCGCCGCTCGGTTCGTTCCTTCACCGGTGAATCGGTGGATCCAGAGGAGATACGCGACGCCGTCGCCGAAGCACTGACTGCTCCCGCACCGCATCACACACATCCGGTTCGATTCGTGTGGGTTCGTACCCCGGCTCTGCGCAGCCAATTGTTGAACAGCATGAAGGACAAGTGGCGTGAGGACCTCCGCTCGGACGGATACACCGACGAGCAGATAGAGCGCAGAACTGCACGCGGCGACATCTTGTTCGATGCGCCCGAAATCGTGATCCCCTTCTGCGTACCCGACGGGGCACACACGTACCCCGACGAGCGCCGAAACCGAGCCGAGGAAACCATGTTCACCGTTGCGGTCGGCGCCGCAGTGCAAGGCCTGCTCGTGGCGCTGGCCGTGCGAGGACTCGGTAGCTGTTGGATCGGCTCGACGATTTTCGCTGCTGACCTGGTGCGCAGCGAGTTGGGCGTGCCCACCGACTGGAGAGCCCTGGGCGCCATCGCAATCGGTCATCCGGACAGTCCTGTCGATCTGCGGAAACCACACCCATTGGGTGACGAACTACTGGAGATGTGAGATGAGTTCGAGCACGCTCCGTCGTTCCGCCACTACTGTGCTGGAGCAGTGGCGGACGAGCCAGTGGCACGAAGATTCGCTCCGCCACACGATGCTCGCCTTCGTCGACAGCAATGCCGACGCCTGCCTGCGGGCCAACGAAGCAGGGCACCTCACGGCATCCTCGCTGGTTCTCGACGCGGAGGGCCGCAATGTTCTTCTCACCCTGCACCCTCGGGTGGGCCGTTGGATCCAGCTGGGCGGTCATTGCGAAGAATCCGACGACACAGTGGTCGACGCCGCGTTGCGGGAAGCTCGGGAAGAGTCCGGGATCGACGATCTCGATATCGACTCGGCGCTACTGTCCGCGCACACACACCCGATCACGTGCTCGCTCGGAAAACCCACCCGACACCTCGACCTGAGGTTCCTGGTGCGAGCCCCCGTCGGGGCCCAGGCCGTCCGCAGTGCGGAATCCACGGACTTGCGCTGGTGGCCCGTCGACGCACTTCCCGACACCGCCGAGAAGGACACGATCACCCATCTCGTCGAACTCGCGCTACTGCGTTAGCGATATCAGACGTCGGTGGAGAACCTGACTCCGCCGTCGGGCAGCTTGACCCCCGGCCATACTCTCGCGCCACGAAGCAGTTCACAACGGGCACCGATGTCGGCTCCGTCGCCGATGATGGCGTCACGGATCAGTGCGCGCGGTCCGATGCGTACCCCGAATCCCAGGATCGAACGCTCCACGACTGCACCGGCTTCGACGACAGCTCCGTCGAACACCACCGCACCGTCGAGACGTGCGCCGGCGCCGATCTCCGCGCCACGGCCGATGACGGTGCCACCGATCAGCAGCGCACCGGGAGCTACGCCCGCGCTGGGATGGACGAGGGATTCGCCTCGCGTGCCCTTCAACGCCGGCGATGGGGCGATGCCGCGCACGAGGTCCGCCGAGCCCTGAACGAAGTCTTCCGGTGTTCCCATGTCACGCCAATAGGCACTGTCCACGTGGCCGAAGACCCGACGACCATCGGCGAGAAGGGAGGGGAAGACTTCCCGCTCGACCGATACCGGCCGATCATGCGGAATGGTCTCGATGATCTCACGCTTGAATACGTAGCAACCAGCATTGATCTGGTCCGTGGGCGGATCCTGAGCCTTCTCGAGGAACGCTGTCACTCGCCCGTCGGCATCGGTTGGAACACAACCGAATGCACGAGGGTCACCGACGCGCACGAGATGCAGCGTCACATCCGCCTCGGTCCGTTCATGGGTATCCAGGACAGCGGTCAAGTCGGTTCCGCCGAGTACGTCTCCGTTGAACACGACGACGTTGTCTGCCCGCAACCTCGGTAGAACGTTGCGAATACCACCCCCGGTGCCCATGGGCTCCGTTTCGGTGACGTATTCGAGTTCGATACCGAGCGAAGAGCCGTCACCGAAGTGCTCTTCGAATACCTCGGCTTTGAAGGAGGTACCCAAAACCACATGATTGATCCCTGCGGCCTTGATACGTGCGAGTAGATGCGTCAGGAAAGGCAACCCGGCAGTCGGCAACATCGGCTTCGGGGCCGACAGCGTGAGTGGCCGAAGGCGAGTTCCTTTGCCGCCCACAAGGATTACGGCATCTGTGTTGGAGCGGGTTTCAGCTGACATGGTCGGCCTCTCTATTCTCGTCGATCTGTCGCTGTCGAAGTGCCGCAGCCACAACCACCTTCGAGCGCACCGCCAGGCCCGCTCGCAGAACCCATCGTATGGGAGCCTGCCACGGATGGGGGTGCCGGTCTGCCTGAAACCTGTATGCACTCGTGTGATGCGCGGGCAGCATCAACTCTGGATGTCGGCCTGCCGCATGCCCTTTGGTGTGGGTGATTTCCACGTCGGGCACGTAGACATTCAGCCATCCGGCGGTTCCGAGCCGATCTCCCAAGTCGACGTCCTCCATATACATGAAGTAACGGGAGTCGAACCCGTTGACGGAATCGAAAGCGGCACGACGAAGCAAAAGGCAAGATCCGGACAACCAGCCGACCGCGCGTTCGGTGACCGCCTCGTTGTCCTGCCGATAACGTTGCGTCCACGGATTGCCCGGCCAGATTTTGCCGAGGACAGCATGTCCGACACCTGAGATGAGGTCCGGGACTGCGCGAGCAGATGGGTACCTGGTGCCGTCGGGCTCGCGGATGAGGGGCCCGAGCGCACCCGCACGAGGCCATCGCTCGGCCGCGGCGAGCAATCCGTCGAGAGATCCGGGATGCCACCGCACATCGGGATTGGCGACGACAACGAACTCGATGTCGTCGTCGAGTTCGGCTACCGCGCGGTTCACGGCCCCGCCGTAGCCGAGATTGGCGCCGGTTCGAAACAATCTCACGTGGGGGTAACGCGCATCCGCGGCCTCGACGCTTCCGTCGGTCGACCCATTGTCGGCCATGATGACGAGCGGCACCTCCTCGGTCGCCGAGGAGAGGGAGGAGAGGAATTGATCCAGATACTTCCCGGGGGAATAGGTCACCGTGACGACGGCCAGCTTGGAACTCACGCGGGCCAGACTATCCGGCGAAGCCTGGTTGCCTCACCTCGCTCCGGCAGTTACCTCACCCAGTGCATCGGTGAGCGCAGCGCGCCACGGCCGCAGCGGAGTGAGTCCGGCAGCGGTCCAGGCATCAGTTGACAACACCGAGTACGACGGCCTGGGAGCCGGGCGCACGAATTCGGCACTCGAGCAAGCCAACACGCGTTCGGGGTCTGCACCCACACCGGCGAAGACAGCACGGGCCAGTTCGAACCAGCTTGCGGTCCCGGTATTCGTCAGATGGAGAATCGCCCGCCCGCTCGACGGCGAAGCAGCGAGTTCGAGCAGTCCGGACGCGAGATCACGGGAATAGGTCGGCGATCCGATCTGATCGTTTACCACCGACACGGTGTCTCGCTCACGTTCGAGGCGCAGCATCGTCGAGACGAAGTCCGACCCTGCCCCGGTATAGACCCAGGCTGTACGCACAACAGTTGCCGAGGGCAACACACGTAGGACAGCCTCTTCACCGGCTAGCTTGGTTCGTCCGTAAGCGCTGGCCGGGGCCGTCGGGGATTGCGGTAGGTACGGGGAAGTCGCGGTACCGTCGAATACGTAGTCGGTAGAGACGTGCACGAGTCGCGCACCTACGTGCGCACAAGCAATCGCCAGGTTCTCCGGGCCGTCTACATTGACCTTCGACGCCGTTGCTTCGTCCGATTCGGCAGCATCGACCGCGGTATAGGCGGCGCAGTTGATTACTACCATGCCCGGCTCGACGGCGTCGGCAACTGCCCTCGCGTCGGTGATGTCCAGCTCTGCGCTGGTCACACCGATCGTCGTGACACCGCTCGCACCGTTGCTGTTGTTCGAAAGGTGCAGTATCTGCCGGCCGAGCTGTCCGCCCGCTCCGGTCACAAGAATTTTCGCCACAGTTGCAAAGTGTGGCACGCCGCCCGTGCTTGAGCTAGGCGGTGACACTTCACAAGTAACCTGACTGGTCGGGGCGAGAAATGCGTAGAACAAGAGTGGAGAGGTCACCAGGTGCAACGAGAGTCTGACGGATCGCGAGGCGAGCGGCGGTCCTCAGCGCGGCGTCGCGACCCTGGACAACGCTCTGCCCGTGGGCGCACTCCGGCGCCACACCGCAACGAGCGCCCCAGCGAGGACGAGCGTGCCGTCGGCAAACCTGGAAACGGACTGCCGACCGAAAGGCCAGGCATTCCTCGGATGCTGATCGCAGCCATGTCCGTTCTCGTGCTGGTCGTGACCGGTTTCGCGTGGCGAAGCGTCGACGAGCTTCGCTCGAACATCGCGACTGCAGGCGGGCTCGGTCTGGGTGGTGGATCCGACGGCGCCGTGGACATCCTCATGGTCGGCACCGACAGCCGCACCGATGCGCACGGCAACGCCCTGACGCAAAGCGAGCTCGATTCATTGCGCGCCGGTGACGAGGTGGCATCGAACACCGACACGATCGTGCTCATTCGCGTACCGAACGACGGTTCTTCGGCAACCGCGATCTCGATACCCCGGGATGCGTACGTCCAGGTTCCGGGAATCGGAAAGTCCAAGATCAACGCGGCGTACGGCGCAACGAAGGAGAACAAGCGCCTCGAACTCGTCGAACAGGGTGTGGCCGATACGGACGCGGACTCACAGTCGACCGAAGCCGGACGCGAGGCGCTCATCGAGTCGGTGGCCGATCTGACGGGGGTCACCGTGGATCACTACGCCGAGGTGGGTCTTCTCGGTTTCGTATTGCTGACCGATGCTGTCGGTGGCGTGAACGTGTGCCTCAATGCCCCTGTGGACGAGCCGCTGTCCGGCGCGAACTTCCCCGGCGGAGAGCAGACACTGTCCGGTGCGGACGCGTTGAGTTTCGTCCGGCAGCGACACGATCTTCCGCGGGGCGACCTCGACCGAATCGTGCGTCAGCAGGTATTCATGGCATCGCTCGTGCGGAGTGTGCTGAGTGCCAAAACGTTGAGCAACCCCAGCAAGCTGAGTCAGCTCAGCTCCGCGGTCCAACGTTCGGTTGTTCTCGACTCCGATTGGGACATACTACAATTCGCGACCCGGTTGCAGGATCTCGCCGGTGGTAAGGTCAAGTTCGAGACCATCCCCGCCGTCGACATCAACGGTGTAACCGATTACGGCGAATCGATTGTCGAGGTCGATCCCGATGCGGTGAAGACCTACGTAGAGGGGCTTGTCGACGGATCCTCCGACGGCCAGGACTCTGCACCAGCGACCGACACTCCCACCGTCGATCCGTCGTCCGTAACGGTGGACGTCGCCAACGACAGCGGAATCGACGGACTCGCCAACGGTGTGGCAGCGTCGCTCGGATCGCTCGGATACACGAGCGGCTCGGTCGGAAACTACGAGGGATCGGCCGTCTCCACCACGACGATTCAGGCGGCAGATCCGGACAGTGATGCAGCGCGATCGGTGGCAACCGCACTCGGCGGGCTCGAAGTGGCCTCCGACGACACACTGCCGAGCGACACCGTTCGGGTGGTATTGGCCTCGGACTACTCCGGCCCCGGGGCAGACGGCAGCACCACATCCCCGACCACCGCATCCCCAACTACCGAGGAAACCCTCGCGAGCAGTGCAGGCGAATCACCTGCGCCCCCGATCGACGCGGGCTCGGCGGGCCCTGCCTGCGTCAACTGAGCTCCGCTAGGGTTGCGCCTGTGGCCTCAACGTTGACGCAGGAACTGCTCGATCCGATACTCGCGACCGACCCCGCCGGTCCACGGGTGACGTATTACGACGACGGGACGGGCGAACGGGTCGAGGTATCGACGATCACGCTGGCCAATTGGGCGGCGAAGACCGCCAACCTGTTGTGCGACGAGTTCGGTCTCGCACCCGGTGCCAAGGTCAGTGTTCTGCTACCCGCCCACTGGCAGAGCGCGGCCGTTCTGCTCGGTGCGTGGTGGGCAGGTGCAGAGGTCGTCCTCACCGCGGACGACACGGCAGAGCTCGCACTCGTGCACGGTTCTCGAATCGACGAGGCCGGCGACATACCCGAGATACTCGCCCTCTCGCTCGATGCGTTCGGCAAACCTGTTCCCGATCTTCCTATCGGAGTGACCGATTACGCCACCTCCGTACGCGTGCACGGAGACCAATTTCGGCCGACCGGCGCGGGCGCTGCTCTCGACGGACGATCGGTCGAGGAAGTGTTGGCGGAGGCACGCACCCGCGCTCAGGCACATTCGTTGCAGGCCGGAGACCGCGTGCTCTCGTCGTTGCCGTGGGGTACTACCGAGGAATTGATCGACGGACTACTGTCAGTTTTCGTTTCAGGCAGCTCGCTTGTGCAAGTAAACAACCCGGACCCGACTAAGACCGACCGCCGCAGCACTACCGAAAAGGTCACCAAGACGCTCGGTTAGGACCTGCTCACGTATCCACCGTCGTCGAGGCCTGCTTCGATCTCGAAGCGATTCCTCGCTCCCGGATTTCGTAGTTCCTCCACCAGATAGCGAACCGCGAACAGTGGCCCGTACCGAGCCCATTGGTCTGCATGCACAGCCTCATGGCGCAGAACACTGCACGAGATGTTGGCGCGGGTGAGGTAAGCGGCACCGATGGTAGTGCCGCCGCGACCGAATCCAGCACGCATTCCCCGACAGATGAAAATCCGATACTCGTCGTCGAATGCGATCTCGGCCCGCCACAATGTCGCGTAGACGAGCGCAAGATAGGTGACGACGGATACCGCGCGCCCACGAGTGCGGGTGTCCGGCCGCTGGATCGACCACGCGGACGCCGGAGCGAAACGCACTACCCGAGGAGCTTGGCGCGCAGGGCCGCGTCCTTGTCGAGCACCATTGCCTCGAGGTCTCGTTGAAACTTCTCGATCCGCGACCGGAGCTCGGGGTCCGAGGCGCCCAGAATGCGAGCCGCGAGGAGCCCTGCGTTGCGGGCACCACCGATCGACACCGCGGCAACCGGTATCCCGGCGGGCATCTGCACGATCGACAGCAGTGAATCCATGCCGTCCAAGTACTTCAAGGGAACAGGTACACCGATGACCGGCAGCGGTGTAGCCGAAGCGACCATGCCTGGCAGATGAGCTGCTCCACCGGCTCCGGCGATGATCACGCTGAGCCCCCTCTCCGCCGCGCTCGTCGCGTAATCGAGCATGCGCTTGGGTGTGCGGTGCGCCGAGACGACACCGACCTCGAAGCGAATCCCGAATTCGGCCAATGCGTCCGCTGCGGCCTCCATCGTCGGCCAGTCGGAGTCGCTGCCCATGATGAGGCCGACCTGAGGTCCCAGTGGTTCGGTCATTGGTGCGGGTCCCATCCGTCGGTCCATTCTGCGTGCGACATCCAGTGTGCCGCTCGTTCGGCTTTCTCCCGGACAGCGGCTACGTACGCCTCGTCCGATGCTTGCCCGTTCGGTGCTCCGAGTACGTTGACATGGCCGATCTTGCGGGCTTCGCGCTCGCCCTTGCCATAGAGGTGCACCTTGGCGTCCGGCATCCGCGCGAAGAGGTGATGAAGTCGTTCGTCCATCGTCATCTTCGGGGCCTGCGGTGCTCCGAGAATGTTGGCCATGACCGTGACCGGCGCCAACGGCGTCGTATCACCCAGTGGGTAGTCGAGTACGGCGCGAACATGCTGCTCGAACTGCGAAGTTCGGCATCCGTCCATGCTCCAATGCCCGGAGTTGTGCGGACGCATCGCGAGTTCGTTGACGAGGATGGCGCCGTCGACGGTCTCGAACAGCTCGACGGCCATTGCGCCGACGACTCCGAGCTCGGCGGCAAGCCCCAGCGCCATCCTTTCCGCGTCGATCGCCACATCGTCGTCGAGCGAGCCAGCCGGTGCGATGACCACCGCGCATTGCCCGTCGCGCTGAACCGTTTCGACTACGGGCCACGCCGCGCCCTGTCCGAACGGGGACCTACCGACCATCGCGGAGAGCTCGCGCCGCAGTGCGACCTTTTCCTCGACCATCAGTGCGACGCCCAGATCGAGCTGACGCGCCACGATGTCCTCTGCCTCGTCCGCATCCTTCGGCATCCACACACCACGTCCGTCGTATCCACCACGGATGGATTTGACTACCACCGGCCACCCGTGGGCGTCTCCGAAAGCTGTGACATCTCCCACCCAGGTGACCTCGGCAAATTTCGGGATCGGAATCCCGAGCTCACCCAGTTTCCTACGCATCTTCAGCTTGTCCTGTGCGTAGATGAGCGCCGACGGCGGTGGCTGTACGTTGACGCCTTCGGCGACGAGGACTTCGAGATGTTCGGTCGGTACCTGCTCATGGTCGAACGTGACGACGTTGGATCCCGTGGCGACCGTGCGGAGAGCATTCAGGTCGTCGTGGTGTCCGAGTACGACATCGGCGCTGACCTGCGCGGCCGGCTCATCGGCGCCTGCGGAGAGGACTCGTAGGGTTTGGCCGAGCGCAATTGCGGCCTGATGCGTCATTCGCGCCAACTGGCCTCCGCCGATCATCGCCACTACCGGCATTCCGGTGGACGAACTACGGGGGGTGGTGGGGCGCGGAGATAGACCTGTCACGGCTTCATATCGTGTCATGCGGGACAGATTCCACAGCCAGCAGACCCCCTCTAGCCAGGAATGGATTAGAGCGTCCTGTCCAATTCCTGAACTGAGAAATCCCAATTACTTCACTGAGAAATCGCTGATGATCTGCGCGCCGGTTAGTCGATTGGGCACCTCGTTTCGTAGAGTCTTTCGTTGTGCCCTCGATCGACAGTTTGATTCATCGCCTCCCCGGTCCGCTACGGGTACTGGCGATTCGTCACACCGAGCTGATCAAATTTGCAATCGTGGGCGGGACCACGATGGTGTTCGACCTGGTGATCTTCTATTCACTCAGTCTGACGATCCTCGAGCCCAAGCCTGTCGTCGCGAAGATCATCTCGGGCGTGATGGCCACCATTTTGAGCTACATCCTCAACCGTGAGTGGGCCTTCAAGAATCGTGGTGGCCGCGAGCGCCATCACGAAGCTTTGCTGTTCTTCACGATCAGCGGGATCGGTGTCGTTCTGGCGGCTGCCCCGCTGTGGGTGGCCAACAACTTGTTCGACATCCGCGAAGGACACAACAGCCTGACGATGGTGTTGTTTCTCGACTTCGTCCTGAACTACATCATCGGCAATCTTCTACAAATGGCATTCCGGTTCTGGGCACTACGAAAGTTCGCGTTTCCCGACGAGAATGCGCGGGGCGCTGCGGCAGGATCGACCGATTACGATCCGACGCCTGCGGAAGCTGCCGAGGAGCAACTCGGCCACAGCTGACCTTCTGTGCGCTCAGCGTGGCTCTCGAGCCGGCGGAGACGAGGCACTGGCTTCTTCGCGTGACGCAGGCAGGAACACCGAGAACATAGCTGGTTTGCGTCGCTGC
This sequence comes from Mycobacteriales bacterium, assembly GCA_038198705.1. GTDB lineage: Bacteria > Actinomycetota > Actinomycetes > Mycobacteriales > Mycobacteriaceae > Rhodococcoides. The sequence goes on along the minus strand of JBBPZN010000111.1, from coordinate 36,235 downwards.
AGTTCCAGCCTTCCACCGTCCGCTTCGACGAGTGCTCGTGCGAGGGCGAGACCCACGCCGGTCGATCCGGCGCCGGAGAACCCGCGATCGAAGATATGCGGGGCCAACTCGTTGCTGACGCCGCTGCCCTCGTCCGAGACCTCGATACACACCAGTGGCTCGCGCCGCCGCTCGGCCGTGTCCAGTGCCGGAATCAGCCGCACCGCCACGGTGCATTTACCGCCGCCGTGCGAGAGTGCGTTGTCCACCAGGACCGCGACTGCCTCGCGCAATCTCGAACCCGTCACCGATGCCTTGAGTCCCGGTCCACCTTCGAGTTCCAGTGTTCGGCCGGCATCCTCGAAGTTTCGCTGCCACTCCCCGATGACTCCGCTGAGTTCCGCGACGACAGCTACCTCCTCGGCGCCTGCTGCCCCGTCGCTACGGGACGAGCGCACCAACTCGTCGATCGCAAGGGTCAACCGATCCACCTGTGCCATTGCTTCATCTGCTTCGGCGACTACGTCGGGATCGGGATGCGTCGACAACTCGTCGAGCCGAAGCCGGACGGCCGTCAGCCGACTGCGCAACTGGTGCGATACGTCGGCGACCAGCGCGTGCTCGCGTTGTAGTCGGCCCGCGATCTCGACCGTCGCCGAATCGAGGACTTCCGAGACCCGGTCGAGCTCGGCAATTCCGTGCCGTCGCGGATCGGGACGAAAGTCTCCTTCGGCGAGTCGCTGCGCACGTCGTGCAACGTCGCGTAGCGGATCGGCCAGGCGATTGGCGGTCAAGACGGCCACCGCGGTCCCGATGAGAATCGAGGCCAACACCACGAGGGCGACTGCACCGACAGCTTGTTTCTGCAAGGTTCGCATGTCGTGCGACGGTACTTCGAGCCGTAGCGATCCTGCAGTTCCCAGCGACAGCGATTCCACCAACGGGGCGGGCACGAAGCTCTCACCGATGTCCACCCTCGACGCGGCATCTTGCGGTGTCGGAAACACCACGACGAGCCGTCCACCTTCTGGGACGGCCAACCTGAGGGAGCCGATGTCGAGGACACCCTCCACGATGCCTCGGTCCCCCTCTTGCGACAGGATTTCCGATGCCATCCGATCGAGCCGACGTTGCAGGTCGTCGCGAGTAAAGTCCTCCACCCATAGCCAGGCGGTGTACACAAGGGGCAAACCCAGCAGTAGAGCGGTCAACAGAACGACGGCAAGGATGGATTGCAGTATGCGACGGCGCATCGATCAGTCGCTGTTGATCCGGAACCCGACTCCGCGCACAGTGGCGATGCGGCGCTCGGCAACCGATCCCTCGTCACCGATCTTCCGGCGCAGCCATGACATGTGCATGTCGAGTGTCTTGGATCCGCGGAGTTCCGCGTCGCCCCATACCTCCCGAAGAATCGTCTCGCGGGAGACGACTTGTCCAGCATGGTCGAGGAGCACTTTGAGCAGCTCGTATTCCTTGTTCGCCAGTGCGATCTCGGTTCCGTTCACCAGCACTCGCCTGGCTGCAGGCTCCAGCCTGATCCCGCCGACCTCGATCGGGGTGTCCTCACCAGGACCGCGCCGCCGAAGCAGGGCCCGCACACGGGCCATGAGTTCGGCGAGTCGAAACGGCTTACCGACGTAATCGTCGGCACCGGCGTCGAGGCCGACCACGAAGTCCACCTCGTCCGTCCGCGCCGTCAACATCAGGACGGCAAGTTCGGAGCTGTTGGCGCGGACTTGCCGACAGACTTCCAAGCCGTCCATTCCCGGCAGGCCGAGGTCGAGAATCAGCAGGTCGTAGTTCCCGTCGAGGGCCCGCTGGAGGGCCGCCGGCCCGGTCTGCTCGACCGTCACCGTGTACCCCTCACGCCCGAGGGCTCGCGAGAGCGGGGCAGCAATTGCTTCGTCGTCTTCTGCAAGCAGCACTTCGGTCACCCGCGCAACCCTACGGTTCGTTTCTGTGAGAAAGCTTCGTTTATCAGCGTTTCCCCGCGCGCCATCCTCTTTTAGCCGAGTCCGGAGAATCCTCGTACGAGACTTCTCCGTCGTCGATCCGCGGACGGTCGTCCCGGCGAATCTCCAGCGCGTCGAATACCTGCTGGTAGAGGAGCGAATGAACCCGCTGGACGCGGGGAATGTCGTCGAATTCCAACGGGTCGTCCGACGCCGAGGCGATGATGAGGGTTCCGGTACCGAGCATGCGATCGATCAGTCCGTGCCGAAACTGGACGTTGGAAATACGGCCCATCGGGATGTCGATTCCCGAGTGGGTGATGACGCCCTGCCGGATGAGCACTCGGCGGTCGGTGACGATGAAGTGCGTGCATCTCCAGCCGATGAGGGGAGCAATGCACCGCCAGGCGACGATGATCGCCCACAGAACTGCAGTGACTATCGATGCGACGGTGGAACTCGAGCCGTCGAGCTTTACCGAGATCAGGCCGATCACGAAGCCTGCGACAGCGGTGACGAGGATGAATGTCAACGCAGGCAGCACCAGCATCTTCCAATGCGGGTGATGATGCAGAAGCAGTTCTTCTTCGTCTGCCAACGCATCTTCCGGGTACCCCATACGACTCACTCCTCGGCCGGATCCTTATTCGTACGAGGCGATCCTGCCACGAGCGCTGAGTCTTCCTCGCCATCCGAATCGGCGGCGACACCGACATCCTCCTCACTGGCGGAATCGGCGGTTTCGGGATCGGTGGGTTCCGGTGCCGCATCGGTGGCACGGCCGTCACCACCGGACATCAGAATGTCTACCCATCTGGTTGCTGGATCGATGTCCACCAGCAGCGCTTTAGCCATCAAGGTCAATGGGATAGCGAGGACTGCTCCGAGCGGACCGAGAACCCAGGACCAGAACACGAGCGAGAGAAAGGTCAGAGTGACCGACAGTCCGACGGCGTCACCGACGAACTTCGGCTGAATGATCGATTGGATGATTACGTTGACGACGCTGTAGACGACGATCACCGCAATCATCAGCGTGGGCCCGCCCTGCAACAACGCCAACAGGGCGGGCGGAATCAGTCCGAGAACGAATCCGATGTTGGGAATGTAGTTCGTGATGAACGACAGCAGTCCCCACAACACGGGAAGCGGGATACCCATCGCCCACAGTGCACCTGCGTCGATGACGGCAACGATCAAGCCGAAGATCGTCGAGACGACCAGATAAGTACGAGTTCCCGTAGAGAAGGACACGAATGCGCCCGCGATATCGGGCCGGGTATTGACCAACGTCGATATCCGCGTGGTGAACGAACTGCCATCGACCGCCATGAACAACAGCAGCACGAGGACGAAAACCAAGTTGGAGAAAATACCCAGGACGTCCACGAGAAGACTGTCGATCACACCGAACACCGTGCCTGCGTCGACTTTCGACATCAAACCTTGAATCTGGTCTTGCCCAATTCCGTTGTTCGCCAGAAGAGTCCGAATGCTGTCGACAAGACTGTCGAATTCATCAGCGTAGGTCGGCAACAGCGTCGCGAGTCGGGCGGTCGATACGACGAGTGCCAACACCAACACGAGAAGGATGGAGTACACCACGACAATCGCGATGATCGTTGCGATCCACGCCGCAAACCCCTTGCGTCGCAGCCACTCTGGAAACGGATGCACCGCTACGGTCAGCATCAAGGCAAGAAACGTCGGCCCGACCACGCCGGAGAACGCGCGTGTTCCAGCGATGCAGACGACGAGTAAGGCAAGCCCCAGCAACACGATCACCCCACGTGGGAGCGACCACGACTCCGACATACTCGACGGTGTCGCATCCGATGCATGTCGCGGTTCCATGAGTGCCCCTCCGCAGGTATCGATCTGCTCAGAACGATCCCATCGGATCCGTCGAAGCCACATCATCCGTCACGGATGATGTGGCTTCTCCGATTACTCCGGATCAACCGCGCGTAGGTGCGTGACATCCCCGGCCGCTACCGCAACCGTTTGCCCGGTCTCATCGTCGCGAACGACGATGCGGCCGTGAATATCGACGTCGGTCGCCTCACCTACCAACACTCGATCACCGGGCATCTCGACGCGAACTCTTCGGCCCACCGTGTCGCACCGCTCGCGATATCGCTGAGCGAGATGCTCGGTGTTCCAACCGGAGTTCTTCCAGGAATCGACTTCGGCACCGATTCCACGCAGCAGTGCGCGCAGAATGGTGTCGCGATCGGCCACGACCGCATTCTCGAGCACCAGCGATGTGGCCGTCGGGACAGGCAGTTCCTCCGTCGTCATCGACACGTTCAGCCCGATTCCGACCACCACGACCGGATGCGGACCGTAGGTAGCCACTTCGGCGAGAATTCCGGCGACCTTTCGCCCCTCGATCAAGACGTCGTTCGGCCATTTCAGAGCCGCGTCGACGGCTGCGACCGTTCGCAGCGCGTCGACTACGGCGACTCCGGTAAGGAGCGGTAGCCACCCGAGGTCAGCCGGATCGATTCCTGGAAATTTCATCAGCACCGACAACAGGATCTGTGATCGAGGCGCGCCGGAGAACGGCCGTGAATGACGGCCACGTCCGCTGTCCTGATGCTCGGCGACGAGCGCAGTGCGATCGGCGAGCCCGTCGGCTCGCGCAATGAGGTCAGCGTTGGTCGAACCCGTTTGCTCGACCACGTCGAGCCTCGACCAGGACGCTTGCGGTCCATCGACAAGTGCTCGACGAAGAGTCGCGACATCGAGCGGGGGGCGGTCGAGATTGGTCCACATGACTCATGAGCATATGGCCCTACCGAACAGGCCTCGACGATGTACCGGCCAGTAGGCTTCTTCGTCGACTGTGCTTGTCGCACCTCGGTCGGGACAGCCATCTCAGTCGTGGTTAAAGTGATCCCCCATGACCAGTGTTCAGGACGCAACTGCACAGGGTTCGGCCGCCAAGCCCGATATCCACACCACAGCGGGAAAACTCGCCGATCTCAGAAGTCGCCGGGAAGCCGCGATGCTCCCCAGTGGTGAAGCTGCGGTGGAGAAGGTGCACGCGAAAGGAAAGCTGACCGCCCGGGAGCGCATCACAGCGCTTCTCGACGAGGGTTCGTTCGTCGAGCTGGACGCGCTCGCTCGTCACCGATCCGTCAACTTCGGGATGGCCGACAACCGCCCGTTCGGCGACGGCGTAGTCACCGGTTACGGCACCATCGACGGGCGCGACATCTGCGTCTTCTCCCAGGACGCCACCGTCTTCGGCGGTTCCCTCGGTGAGATCTACGGCGAAAAGATCGTCAAGGTCATGGACCTGGCGATCAAGACCGGCCGCCCGCTGGTCGGCATCAACGAAGGCGCAGGCGCCCGCATCCAGGAGGGCGTCGTCTCCCTGGGCCTCTACGGCGAAATCTTCCACCGCAACGTGCAGGCCTCCGGAGTCATCCCGCAGATCTCGCTCATCATGGGGCCTGCTGCCGGCGGACACGTCTACTCCCCCGCACTGACCGATTTCGTCGTCATGGTCGACGGCACCTCGCAGATGTTCGTCACCGGCCCCGATGTCATCAAGACCGTCACCGGCGAGAACGTCACCATGGAAGAACTCGGTGGCGCGCACACCCACATGGAGAAGTCCGGCGTCGCGCACTACGTCGCGTCCGGCGAGCAGGACGCGTTGGACTACGTACGTGATCTGCTGTCGTACCTACCGAGCAACAACCGCGCCGACGCACCCCGCCTGGCGCCGTCGGATCCGATCGTCGGTGGCATCGAGGAAAGCCTCACGGCAGAGGACCTCGAACTGGACACTCTGATCCCCGATTCACCGAATACCCCGTACGACATGCACGAGGTCATCCGCCGGATCCTCGATGACGACGAGTTCCTCGAAGTCCAGGAAGGCCGCGCTCGCAATATCATCGTCGGCTTCGGACGTGTCGACGGTCGCTCAGTGGGCATCGTGGCGAACCAGCCCACCCAGTTCGCCGGCACTCTCGACATCGACGCCTCCGAGAAGGCGGCTCGCTTCGTACGAACCTGCGACTGCTTCAACGTCCCGATCATCACCCTCGTCGACGTTCCTGGCTTCCTGCCCGGAACCGAACAGGAATTCAACGGCATCATCCGTCGCGGCGCGAAGTTGCTCTACGCCTACGGTGAGGCGACGGTCGGCAAGATCACCGTCATCACCCGCAAGGCCTACGGCGGCGCGTACGACGTCATGGGCTCCAAGCACATGGGTGCCGACGTCAACCTCGCGTGGCCCACTGCTCAGATCGCGGTCATGGGTGCATCCGGCGCCGTCGGATTCGTCTACCGCAAGCAGCTCCTCGAGGCCGCGAAAAACGGCGAGGACGTCGATGCATTGCGGTTGAAGTTGCAGCAGGAGTACGAGGACACGCTCGTCAACCCGTACATTGCGGCCGAGCGCGGCTACCTCGACGCTGTCATCCCGCCGAGCCATACGCGTGGCCAGATTGTCGCTGCATTGCGGCTTCTCGAGCGCAAAATGGTGACGCTGCCGCCCAAGAAGCACGGGAACATTCCACTGTGAGCGCACCGGCAAAGGAATCCGACATCACCGAAGCCACGGATCTGATCGAGTCTGCAGGATTGGAAGACGCGTCGGCGGCCTCTGCAGTCCACGACGCGATCCGAGTGGTGAAGGGCAATCCGTCGGACCAGGACATAGCGGCACTCGTCGTGGTTCTCACTGCGGCGGCGGGTTCGACCGGTTCGACCGTTGACTCACGTCCACCGGAGCTGTGGGGTTCTCATGCCTCGAAGCATCGGACGTTCGCGCCGTATTCGCCGTACTCGTACGGCTCCTCGCAGCGCTACTAGAGTGCCTCGTTTCGTTCTCGCCTCGGCGTCGCCTGCACGGCTCGAAATTCTTCGCAAGGCGGGGATCGATCCAGTCGTGCGGGTGTCCGGGGTGGATGAGGACGCGCTCACCGCTGCGCTTGGACCCGATCCGGTACCCGAGGATGTGGTTGTAGCCCTGGCGCTTGCCAAGGCACAGGCAGTCCTCGCCGAGTTCGACGACGCAGTGGTGGTCGGATGCGATTCGATGTTGTCCATCGGCGACGAACTACAGGGCAAGCCTCATAGCGTCGATGTGGCGCGGCGTAGGTGGGCTGCGATGGCAGGCAGATCCGGTGATCTTCTGACCGGCCATGCTGTCGTTCGAGTCGTGGACGGGCGATCGGTCGCGGTCGCAGCCGGGTGCAGTTCGACGAAGATCCACTTCAGTGAACCGTCGAGCGCCGACCTCGAGGCATATCTCGCGTCGGGAGAGCCGTTGTCGGTGGCCGGTGCCTTCACGCTGGATGGTCTCGGCGGCTGGTTCGTCGACCGCATCGAGGGGGATCCGTCCAGCGTCATCGGCATCGGTCTCCCGCTCGTCCGTCGACTTCTGGCCGATGTCGGCACGTCGTTGTCCGAGTTGTGGGCCGATTCAGGGAACCAGTAGAGCTGTGATGTCGCGGGCCCACTCGGCAGCCTGCACCTTGGGCTTGACGTTCGAGGAGCTGTCGTGCCGGGCGTGATCGCCGACCTGTTGAGCGACTGGTTCCACCAGTTTGTCGGCGATGATCTCGCCGCCGCGGTTGAATGTGTCCTCGTACACGCGGTCGCCCAGTCCGAACATCGCGAATCTGAGCCGGAAAGATCCGGGCCGTCCTCGACGAGCGCGTCGTAGCGCCACTCCCCTTCTCGAAACTTTTCCTTGCAGGCCACCGAAAGAATCGGTAAGCGAGAATAGCCCTCACCAGCAGTGAGGGTCGGATCCCACCTGCTCTCCGTGTGCCCGACGGGTGTTCGCGGACGGCTCTGCACTCCGAGCACAGCTCCCCCGACTGGCGACCGCCTAGGATCGACAGAGTCAGATCGATTCGATCACTCCTAGGAGCGAAGGAGAAGTGTCCGTAGCAGCAGACCCCACGCCCACGTTTTCCGACTATGCGCACCCAGATCGACTGGTGTCCACTCAATGGCTGTCCGCACATCTCGGCACTCCCGGCCTCAGGGTCGTCGAATCGGATGAGGATGTGCTCCTCTACGACGTCGGCCACATTCCGGGTGCGGTGAAGATCGATTGGCATGTCGATCTCAACGACCCCGTCACGCGGGACTACATCGATGGAGATCAGTTCGCGGCCCTGCTCGGCCAGAAGGGCATCTCTCGCGACGACACCATCGTGATCTACGGCGACAAGAGCAATTGGTGGGCCGCCTACGCACTGTGGGTATTCACCTTGTTCGGACACAAGGATGTCCGACTGCTCGACGGTGGCCGCGACGCGTGGCTCGCCGAGAACCGCGAAACAACCCTCGACGTCCCCGAGTACCCGGTGACGGAATACCCGGTGGTGGAGCGAAACGACGCACCGATACGAGCTTTCGCTGCGGACGTCCTCACGAGCCTGGGCACGATTCCACTCATCGACGTGCGTTCACCGGCTGAATACACCGGGGAACGTACCCACATGCCCGACTATCCGGAGGAAGGGGCACTGCGCGGCGGCCACATACCTACCGCGGTCAGCATTCCCTGGGCGAAGGCTGCGGCCCCCGACGGTCGTTTCCGTACCAGAGCAGAGCTCGACGAAATCTACGCCGACTACGTCGCCAGTAAGCAGGTGATCGCATACTGCCGAATCGGTGAGCGATCGAGCCACACCTGGTTCGTGCTGACCCACCTTCTCGGTCACGAATCGGTCCGGAACTACGACGGCTCGTGGACCGAATGGGGCAACGCAGTTCGGGTTCCGATTGCGCGCGGCGAGGAGCCTGGCTCCGTACCCGTGAAGGCCTGATCGTGGCCGAGTTGCCGAAGTCGCTCTCCGAGATCGTCGAGGACTTCGCCGCGGTCGAGGGCCAGGACAAGCTTCAGTTGCTCCTCGAGTTCAGCCGTGAGCTTCCCGGGTTGCCCGAGCATTTGGAACAGGCAGCTATGGAGCCGGTGCCCGAATGCCAGTCACCGCTATTTCTGTCCGTGGACAGCGCGGATCGAGATGCGGTCAAGCTCTATTTCAGTGCGCCGCCGGAAGCACCGACGACGAGAGGTTTCGCGTCGATACTTCACCAGGGTCTCGACGGACATTCGGCGCAGGACATTCTCGCTGTGCCGGATGATTTCTATCTTGCGCTGGGTCTGGGAGACGCCGTGAGTCCGCTGCGACTGCGCGGGATGTCGGCGATGCTCTCGCGCATCAAGCGGCACGTGAGATGAAGCTCGAGTAGAGGCGACCTCGACCTGCTGGTCGAGGTCGCCTTGATCGATACACTTGCCGGTCGGTACACTCGTTGTCGGACACGGCGTGAGCGATTCGGTAGGTCTTCGGTGCGCTCACCGTGGTTGTTTGTTTATCCCGCGTGGAGAGTTGGTTTCTGTCGAATGGAGTTCACCGAGTTGGCGGACTATGCCATACCCGCAGGCACCATCACGGAGTGGATTCCCAGTGTCGGCCCCTACGCAAGCACCCCGGTCCTGGCCGGCTGGCAGCCGGACGACCGCCCTACGTCGTATGTACACGAGGCGCACCTGCGCGACAGCCTGAAGAGTCCGCGTCAGGCTCGGGAGAGCTGGTTGGGCGCGGCGTTCGATATCGAAGGCCCGCTCGACAAGCTTGCGTTCCGACGTGCTGTGCTCGCGTGGATCGATCGCCACGAGTCGATGCGTTCGCACGCAGCCATCGATGTCGACGGCGGGAAGCTGAGCCGAGTTACCGCCGCTGAAGGCGCCGTCGACGTCTGGCAGGTCGAGCAAGAGCGGTGCGAGCTCCCCAGCGAGGTGTTGGACCATCTGCAGTACTTGTTCGACGAATACACCTCGCCTCTCGCCTGGCCCGCGTATGCGTTTGTGACAGTCGAGCCACTGAAAACGCGGGACACGGGAAAGGTCACCGTCTTTTTCGCCGCTGACCACTCCATCATCGACGGCCTGTCCACCGTTCTGGTAGCCCACGAAATATCCGCGTTGTACGCCGAGGCGGTCGACGGCACTGCCGCCGCGCTGTTCGAGGCTGGTAGCTACCTGGACTTCGGGATGTCCGAGCGCCGGATGCACGCCGAACTCGAGCACACTCACGAGGCCGTGGTGACCTGGCGTCGCTTCCTCGACGCCGGCGATGGTCGGCTACCGGCCTTTCCTCTCGACATCGGTACCCCAGACAGCGGTGACGCTCCCCAGAGCGGGCTTACCGACTGGATCCTCGACGCCGAACGGGCCGACTCCTTCTCTGTCGCGTGCCGCAAGACCGGCAACAGTATGTTCGCCGGACTGCTGGCCGCATTGGCAGTTGCTGGGGCGGAACTGACCGGCCGGACCGAGTTCCGGACCATCACACCGGTCCACACTCGGGATCAACCGCACTGGGCGTCGTCACTCGGGTGGTTCGTCGGATTGTGCCCACTCTCGTTCGACATCGCGGATGCGGAATCGTTCGGCGCGATCGTTGCGCGGGCTACTCAGCAGGTCACGGCAACCAAGCCGGTGGCCCGGGTCCCACTCGACCGGGTCTTCCGCGCGCTGGGTGCCTCTGCGAAGCCGCGTTTCGTGGTGTCGTTCATGGATGTGCGTTTCGCGCCGATGGCCGAGCGGTGGGAGAACTGGAACGCACGAGCACTGCGCAGCAAGCAGTACGACCACGACGTCTATATCTGGATCAACCGAACACCGCGCGGGGTGAACATCTCATCGCGCTACCCCGACAACGACATCGCAACCGCACACGTTCACCGCTACGTCGGCGTGCTGCGACGAATCCTCGACGAGGTGGTCGACACAGGAACGGCGTCGCTTCCCTCCATGGTGAGCAGCGGCCGGGCCTTGGACAGCGCATCTTTCGGTCCGACACCTACCAATCAGTAGGGACCTCCGGCTTTTTTGGGTCTCTTCCCTGTAACCACCATCCAGTTTCGGAAGTGTCGGCGACTGTGCTTACACTCCGAATAGACGCCCGTAACCGAGCGGCGGAAAAACGCCGCGCACGGAACACTTGAAACCACAGGAGGCTCAGTGCCCAGCCACGCCAGCGCGCATATCACCAAGGTGCTTGTCGCCAACCGCGGCGAGATCGCAGTTCGGGTGATACGAGCAGCAGCGGATGCCGGCCTGACCAGTGTCGCGGTATACGCCGAACCAGACGCCGATGCTCCGTTCGTGCGCCTTGCCGATGAAGCCTTCGCTCTCGGTGGACAGACATCTGCCGAGTCCTACCTGGTGATCGACAAGATCCTCGATGCAGCCCGCAAGTCCGGCGCCGACGCCATTCACCCCGGCTACGGATTCCTGTCCGAAAACGCCGAATTCGCCCAGGCCGTCATCGACGCCGGGTTGATCTGGATCGGACCATCCCCGCAGTCGATTCGCGATCTCGGCGACAAGGTCACAGCCCGACACATCGCCGCCCGTGCGAAAGCGCCTTCGGTGCCCGGCACCTCCGAGCCGGTCAGAAACGCAGACGAGATCCTCGCATTCGTCGACGAACACGGTCTACCGATCGCTATCAAGGCTGCCTTCGGTGGCGGCGGACGCGGCATGAAAGTTGCCCGCACCCGCGAAGAGATCCCCGAGCTGTTCGATTCGGCCACTCGCGAGGCGGTCTCCGCCTTCGGTCGCGGAGAGTGCTTCGTCGAGCGCTACCTGGACAAGCCGCGCCACGTCGAAGCTCAGGTCATCGCCGACCAGCACGGCAACGTCGTCGTCGCCGGCACCCGTGACTGCTCGCTGCAGCGCCGTTTTCAGAAGCTCGTCGAGGAAGCGCCTGCGCCGTTCCTCACCGACGCCCAGCGCGCCGAAATCCACTCCTCCGCGAAAGCAATCTGCCGTGAAGCCGGCTACTACGGCGCAGGTACCGTCGAATACCTTGTCGGCCAGGACGGACTCGTCTCGTTCCTCGAGGTCAACACCCGCCTGCAGGTCGAGCACCCCGTCACCGAGGAGACCTCCGGCATCGACCTGGTGTTGCAGCAGTTCCGCATCGCCAACGGCGAAGAACTCTCCATCACCGAAGACCCCACGCCGCGCGGACACTCGTTCGAGTTCCGCATCAACGGCGAGGACGCCGGCCGCGGCTTCCTACCGGCCCCCGGACCGGTCACCACCTTCGTCGCGCCCTCCGGCCCCGGCGTACGCGTCGACTCCGGTGTCGAATCCGGCTCCGTGATCGGCGGCCAGTTCGACTCCATGCTCGCCAAGCTCATCGTCACCGGTGCCACCCGCGAAGAAGCCCTCGCACGCTCACGTCGCGCGCTGGCCGAGTTCAAGGTCGAGGGCTTGGCGACCGTCATCCCGTTCCACGCTGCCGTGGTCTCCGATCCCGCCTTCATCGGCGACGGCACGAAGTTCGACGTCCACACCCGCTGGATCGAGACCGAGTGGGACAACCAGGTCGAACCGTTCACTGCCGGTGAGCCTGCCGACGAGGACGAGGCACTGCCCCGCCAGTCCGTCGTTCTCGAGGTCGGTGGCCGTCGCGTCGAGGTCTCGCTCCCCGGCCAGTTCTCACTCGGTGGCGGTGGTGCCGCTACCGACGGTGCGATCCGTCGTAAGCCGAAGGCTCGCAAGCGCGGTGGCTCGGGCGCAGGGGCCGCATCCGGCGATGCTGTCACCGCTCCGATGCAAGGCACTGTCGTCAAGGTTGCCGTCGAAGAGGGCCAGGAAGTCGCCGAGGGCGATCTCATCGTTGTCCTCGAGGCGATGAAGATGGAGAACCCGGTCAACGCCCACAAGGCAGGTGTCGTCACCGGCCTGTCCGTGCAGCCAGGATCGGCCATTACTCAGGGCACAGTACTCGCAGAACTGAAGTAGCACGATCCATACCGACGTCCGGGTTAGTCTGTTCTGATGGCAGACAACCCGGACGTTCGTGTCGGTACAGCCGAGCGGGAACAGGCGCTTTCCGATTTGAGCCGGCATTTCAGCGATGGAAGGCTCACCCTTCCCGAATTCGACGAGCGAAGCGCCGTGGTTGCGTCTGCCAACACACGCGGGCAGCTGGATTCGGTGTTCACCGACCTTCCTTCGCCCTCCCTGAATCCGAGCGCCTCAGCTCCGTTGGACCTGAGAGAGTCGACTCGTCCCGCACACACGGACGAGCACGACGGCGTCGACGGGTGGGACTGGCGCAAGACAGCGGTAGCGGTGACCCCGATCATTGCTCTGATTCTGTTCTTCGTCGTAGACGTCGCCAACAATTGGCTGTTCTTCTTGCTTATCCCTCTTGTCGGCGCCCTTGTCTACGGCGGCGATCGGTCCAGGCGGCGCGATCGGTGACTGCGACCGATCCCCCGAGAGCACTGTTATTCGATGTGTTCGGCACCGTGGCGGATTGGCGTACGAGCATTGCCCGCGAGGTCGCTGCGGCCACAGCGGCTCAGGTAGATTCACTGGCTTTCGCTGATCGGTGGCGCAGTCTTTATCAGCCAGCGATGGAACAGGTGCGGTCCGGCGCGCGCACCTTCACCAGACTCGATGTTCTGCACCTGGAGAGTCTTCGAATAGTTCTCTCGGAGTTCGATGTTCGAATTCCCGAACCCTCGATTGTCGCTCTGAATCTCGCGTGGCACCGCTTGGACCCGTGGCCGGATTCGGTGGAGGGCATCGGCCAACGGTGACCTGATGGCGGCCAGAGGCTGCGGATTTCGCACAGCTCCCGTTCTCGACCGCGGGAATACGGGCTCTATTCGGTAGCCTCGATACGGCTACCGACTGCATGGACGACAACGATCTGCGGATTCCACGGCACCAGGGCGTCGATCGATTTTTCGAGCTCGCCGATCGGCGGAAGATCCTGAGGGCCCAGTACTTCGATCACCGCGGTGTCGGCCTGCCAGGTGACGGAACCGACCTGAGCATCAGGAACGGACGCAAGCCATTGCTCTGCCGCATCATGAATCTGACGCACCCAGAGTGAGGTAAGCGAATTGATCACCATGGGAATGGCCACGACTACCAGTGCTGATGCCAGCAGGATAAAAACACGACCATGTCGCGCCGACTCTGTAGTGCGGCTTTCGCGGGCGTAGCCGGCGATAACCAGGACCAGGGTGGAGGTGATCACCATGGCAACCACATTCGAGGCGAACAACACCAGAGCGCCGAGCGCAAGCGAGGGCGCCCCGGATCCGAGGCAGACACCGACGACGGCAAGTGGCGGGACCAGAGAAATTGCGATGGCCACGCCGGGAAGCACATCACCGACGTCACGGCGAGTGATGGCAATGGATCCGGCGAAGCCGGTGGCGATCCCGAGGCCCGCACCGAGAATCGGAGTCGACAACGGAGCTACGATCATTGCCCCGATGACGGTCGCCGTCGAGTCTGCAACCACTCCCGCGACAGCGATGATTCCGGAAAGGGTGAGCATGATCCAGAACGCCGACCGCTTTGCACCACTGTCCCCGGCCGCGAGATCCAACCGCTCGTCGAGTTCGTCGAGACTTCGACGCTGACTGTCCGGGACCAAAAACGCAAGCATCTCCCAGCCTTTCGAAACTCGGAAGCCAGCGATCGCGAATTCACGGTAGCCCGCTTTCGACGAGTGTGTACCGAGAACCGAGCACAACAACGAGAGCCTCCTGACCTGGCAATCATGTTTCCGTTCCGCCGTAGTCACAAAGCCCCAGTTCGAGACCGAGTGTGGGACACTCACGAAGGACGAGCCGGTACACAGCCCCACCTGCTGCACACAGTTCGCGAACACGCATCTGCGCATCGGTTGGGATGGACACAGCTTTCCGGCGGTCAGTTCTCTCCAAGAGAAGGGCTACAGATGCTACACACAGACATACCGAGCCAGGCAGAGATCATCGACCTAGCTTCCACCGAGGGAAGAACTTGCGTGTCGATCTACACCCCGACCGCAGACACGGTGCGAGATCATGATCGCGTGCAGCGTGAATTTGCCGGCCAAGTGCGCTCGGCACTGGCACAGATCGAAGACTCCAACGAGCGAGCAACTATCGGGCAATCGTTCGAGGCGCTGACCGAATGGTCGGAGTTCTGGCGGTACCAATCTCGAACCCTTGTGGTGCACGCAACCACCGAACGCATCCGTAGTTATCGCTTGCCCAATCGCCTTACGGACGTGACATTCGCCGGCGACCGCTTCTACCTCAAGCCCATGCTCCGCACCACATCGTTCCCGCAGACTGCTTTCGTCCTGGCATTGGCCGAGGGTGGCGTGCGGCTGGTCGCCATCTCCGCTGACCAACCGCCTGCGGAGGTAAGCGTGCCCGGCCTGCCGACGAACCTCGAGTCAGAGCTCGGAAAACCCGAGCGCAGCGGATACGGTCCCGGTGGACGGCCGCACAACCCGGACAGTCGCATGACCCGTATTCGGCAGTTCACCCGCATCGTCGACCAAGCTCTGCGCACCACTTTGATCGGTCGCGGCATTCCTTTGATACTCGCTGCAGCCGACCCCATCGCATCGATCTACCGCGGCACCACGACCTATCCGGGGCTGCTGCCGCAGGGCATCGAAGGTAACCCCCAGGCGCTCAGCGATAGCGCTTTGGCCGACACCGCCCGCACCGTGCTGGACAGTCACTACCGCGACCAACTGTTCGACCTGCGTCAGCTCTTCGACGAGCGCAAGTCGCAAGGCCGCGGGTTGACCGATGTCGCGGACGTCGCGAAGGCTGCCACATACGGCGCGATCAGCACGGTACTGGTCGACATCGAGAGCATCGTTCCGGGTACCGTCGATCCAGGTACCGGTGACGTGCACTTCACGGACGCCGACGAATCACAGGTCTACGGCGTCGTGGACGAGATAACCCGGCGCGCGTTGCTGTCCGGCGCCACGGTGACTGCCGTTCGAAGCGAAGATATGCCCGACGGCGCACAGATCGCGGCGATCCTGCGGTACAAGAGCTGATCTGAGCTTCCCGCCCGTTCGCGGTCGGGAACTCTTCGCCCGGCGTCGACCGGACCCTCGTTCACTTCTACTTACGCGCCATAATGTATGCCTGCGGCTGAAGCTCAGACCCCGTCGGCGCACGGACTACTCGAACCTCCACCCGAAATCCCTTCTCGGACAATTGATCCGATATTCTCTCAGGAGATAGACGGTAGACGTCGTACGAAACGGCATGACCGTATGTGTGTTCCAGCCGTACTCGCCCGTCGCCGACCTGGAACGAGAGTAGAAGCAATCCGCCCGGGGCAAGGACCCGCCAGAACTCCGCGAAGACCACGGTCAAGAGCTTCGGCGGGGTATGAATTATCGAATACCATGCGAGAACCCCCTCGACGCTTCCGCCGGCGAGGTCCACATCGAGTATCGAGCCGACATCGAATTGCATTCCGGGATAGTCTCTTCGGGCGATGTCGATCATCACCCGAGACACATCGATCCCGACTGTAGTCAGCCCGCAATTGTGGAGGTATTCGGAAATCCGACCGGGTCCACACCCGGCGTCGAGGACACGTGCGCCTCCCCCTGCACTCACCATGTCCGCGAACGTATCCAACAATCGCCGATCGAGTGGCTTGTGCGAGAGCTCATCTCGCAGTAGTTCGGTGTAACTATGCGCTACGGCATCATAGGCCGTCCTGGTCATATCCAGATGGTCGATACCCATGCCGCCCCTCTCGCAACAGAATCTCCAATGCCGACACCGTACTAGCGATAGTCGTGATCGATGCCCGTCGCCCATCGAGAACACTCGACGGCGACGACGTCGAATCTACTGCGTAGAAACACCCGTGCACCCGCATCGCCGCTCGAGGTCGCAATCACCTCGTTCCAATGCTCACGACCGAACACCACGGGGTGGCCGGGAGTGCCGTCGAATACCGCACGAGCCAGATGCGACGGCGATACCCGAGCCGCATCGAGTACCGCGCGCACGACCTCGGGACCCACATCTGGAGTGTCGACGACATGGACCACCGCATACGAGAAGCCCTCGGCCGCGGACAGCCCAGCCTTCAGCGAGGCACTCATACCGACGATCCAATCCTGAGCGTGCACGGCGACCGCCCCGTCCGGCATCGCACTGTCTGCTGCGCCGAGTACCACGATCACCTGCTCGCACCCACCCTCTCGCAGCGCGAGCACGGCGGTGTCGAGCCACCGACCTTCGTCGGCGAGCACTTTTGGTGCCCCATAGCGAGTGCCTGCGCCTGCGGCCAACAGCACCCCGATCGCATCGCCCGTCAACAGTTTCACTTAGCCCATCACCGCTCTCGCCCACTCGACCAGGGGTACGAGTTCACGCCAGGTATCGCGCACGTGCACCATCGCAGCGGACGTCTCGAGCCAGTCCGGTGATCCGAAGTGTTTCGACGCCGTCAAAGATTTGTGTCTGAGCAGGCCGATTCGAGGATGGTCGAGCTCGTAGCCACGCGGCTTGGTTTTCAACTGGTCACCACCGATCTCGAACCCGGCCGCGGTCAAGGTCGTCACCAATGCTTCGAGTTCTACTCCGCGCACGTCGTTGTCCACCGCTTCTCGATAGCGGGCAATGCCGTCGGTGGTCGAACCATAGAACCCGCCCGCGACGAAGAGCCCGGCTGGATCGATCTGCACGTAGAAGCCGAGGCTTTGGCCGCTCACGACGAACCCTCCTTGATGCGTCTTGTACGGCGTCTTGTCCTTGGAGAATCGCACGTCTCGATACGGGCGGAATACTTTTCCTTCACCGAACTCCGCTTCCAGCTCTGCGAGCAGCGCGGTCATGGGCGCTTTGACCGACTCGTCATAGACGGATTTATGAGCAGCCCACCACGTCTTGCTGTTGTCCGCTTCGAGGTCCTCGTAGAAGTCCAGCGCAGCAAAAGGAATACCGGTGAAAGCCATATTCATCATCCTAGGAGGAAAGCCAACGGAGTCGTCATGACCGGGGATCACTCGACGGCTGGGGATCACTCGACGGCCGACTCACGATGACACGCCAGTTCTTCGTCGATCGCCAATAAAGGTATGCGATCAGACCGAGCGGAACCGGGAGCAGCCACGTTGCCATCCGGAACAACACCACGGCCGCAACCAGTTCTCCCTGTTGAGCCGTGGTCATGCCGACTCCGAGCACTGCGATCAGAACGGCGTCGGCAACCCCGAGACCGCCAGGGGTGGGTGCGAGGAACACTGCCAACGACATGGCACCGAAGGCGACCACGATCCGATCCCAGCCCACTTCGTCACTGCTCGTACCCATCAGCCGGAGGGCCACGCCGAGAGTGAGTGCCCCGAGCACTTGCGAGAGCAACATCGTCGCAGTCAACGACCGCCAACAGGTACTTACCCGGGCGAGCAGATGCTCACGAAAGTCGGCGACGACCTCCTCCATGTCTCGTGGAGCGATGCGCTCGAACCGTCGTGCCAACACGTTTCGGCCACGTGTGAGCGCTCGGCCGACGCGACGAGCACATGCATCGTTGGTGATCACGAGCGCGACGAGTAGGCAGATCGCCGTGACGACAACGCACGTGCCGACGGCAATCCAGACCTCCGACCCCGTTGCGGTCCCGAACAATACGAGAATTACGAGAGCGGCCGACATCAACACATACCGCGACAGATTGGTCCAGATGCCGATAGCGATAATCGAGGTCGAACTGTCCGCCAACGTGAAACCCCAGGATCGGTACATTGCGAACGTCAAACCCGTTGCGACCGTGCCGCCCTCAGGAACCGTGTTCGCCAGCGCAAGCGATGCCGTCCGTGCAACGCCGGCCTGCGCGACGGTCAGGCCTGGCAACGTATAGACCATCGGCCACAACATCGACGCCAGATAGAGCAGCCCGAAAACGCTCACGATGAGAACCTCGCCCACCGAAATCGAACTCAGCGCATCCGATACCGCACCCGAATTCCCGACCGTGCGATAAAGCAGCCACATGACGAGCCCGACCACCCCGTACGACAGGACGGCAGAAGCGACCTTACGAACAGGGCTGGGCGTCATCGGTCGTAGAAGGTCTGCAGAATGATCGTGCTTCGAGTCCGAACATTCGCCGTTGCGCGGATCTCTTGCAGTAAGCCCTCGAGGCTGCGCGGTGATTCCACTCGAACGAGAAGAACGTAACTATCTTCCCCCGCCACCGAATGGCACGATTCGATGGCGGTGATGTGGCGAAGGCGCGCAGGTGCGTCGTCGGGCTGAGCGGGGTCGATGGGCGTGATGGCGACGAACGCAGAAAGCGGGCGTCCCAGCGCATCCGGATCCACCTGTGCGGTGTACCCGCGGATCACTCGACGGGCCTCGAGTCGTCGGACACGAGATTGCACCGCGGACACCGAGAGGGTGGCCTTCTCCGCCAAGGTGGCCAGAGTCGCGCGGCCGTCGGCGACCAGTTCGTCGATGATCAACCGGTCTATCCGGTCGAGGTTTTCGCTCACCTGCGCAATCTAGCTCAGTGCGACCCGACTCGACCCACTGGACAGCACAGAAGGCCGCCGAAACTTGGCGAAATACGATCGAGTCAGGCGAACAGAGGCGGAAGCGCGAATATCATCACGGTGGACCAGATCACGTGGGTCAGTATCGGCGCCAGGATGCCACCGGATGCGCGTCGTTGCAGGGCGAGAACGAAACCGAGCGTGATAGCTGCGAAGGCAAGCATCGGGTTCCCGCTCGCCAGGGTGACCACCGTGTAGATGATGGTCGAAATCAACACCGGCTTTCGTCGACCGATCGCCGCGAACAGCGCACCTCGAAAGAAGATCTCCTCGGCGACCCCATTGAGCAGGGTGATGAACACGATCAAAGCCAGTGATCCGAACCGCGCGTGCGCCAGCACATTCTCGGTGAAGTCTGCCAGTGGTGGGATCTGGCGCACGATCAATGCGCCGACGACAAAAACAGCGCTTGCAGCAAGTCCGGTGAGAATTGGGGTGACGATTGGTCGTCGCATCGAACCATTGATCCGAATTCGCCCCAGATGGAGTGGGCCCGAGGCGAATCCACCGACAATCCACGCTGCCGCCAACCCGAGGGTCAGCGCATAGAACACGCTGTCGCCGGGTTCGACTGCGAGCGAAAGACCCAGTAGCGTGGCCCCGACCACGAGGGTGATCACCACCACGATCCGGCGTCGCATAAATGCCTTGTCGGATTCCTCATGGTCCCGGTCGACCCTTTCTACAAGGGCCGCCTTCACAACGTCGACCACGCTCGTCTGCCACGGCGCCATCAAGCCTCCCTGTTTCTGTCGTCGAACAGACGTCGTATTGCCGATCTTGTTCGACCGGAAACACTGTCGACCACATCGAGGTTCGTGCGCACCACCGCTGCGACGGGCCAGGAGTACAACAACGATCCCGCTCCGAGAGACTCGAACAGGTCCCACGTCGGTTTCGACGAGGCTGCCACGCCGTAGCGGCGGATCACCGACGCATCGCCTCCGCTCCATGCTGCATCGGTGACGGCAAGTCGTAGTGGATCTTTGAGTTCGCTCACTCCGGGCGGGGTGCCGACGCGGCCCTGGACACTGCGACGCATCGCATCCGCGATCGTGGTTCTACCGCCTTCGGGTTCACCGGCGATATCGACGATCCGATCCTCCGACGTCGTCATGGTGTTGTGCAGTGACCCGACCAGGTCTTCGGCAAGCGCATCTGGAATGGGGATGATCTTGCCGATGACACGTCCGGCCAGTCCAGTAGGAACGCCTGGGGTGCGCAGCCCGACTCGGGTCAATCCAGCCGCCTCCACGTACGCGAACAACAAATCTTGGTACGGCACAGTGTCCGGGCCGCCGATGTCGTACGAGCCGGGCGGAACTGTGGAGCGAGCCGCCAGGAGATAGAACAGGACGTCGTCGACGGCGATGGGCTGTACCGGGTGGCTCAGCCAGCTCGGCAGCGGGAGCACCGGGAGCCTGTCGGCGAGATAGCGCAGCATCTCGTAGGAGGTGGATCCGGCGCCGATCACGATCGCTGCGCGAAGCCATACGACCTCGACGCCGTCGACCGAGAGCGCCTCCCCGACGTCGGCTCGGCTCGCCAGATGCTCCGACAACTCTTCGCCCTCCGGCACGAACCCGCCCAGGTAGACGATCCGGCGCACACCGGCGGCTGCAGCAGCTTCGGCGAACTGCCGGGCGGAGGTCAGGTCTTGGCTCCGGTAGTCGGCTTGACCTATCGCGTGGACCAGGTAGTACGCCACGTCGACGTCGCCCACGTGCTCGAAACCCTCGTGAAGCGAGAGTGGGTCACCCGCGTCGAGAGCGCAGGTGTCGACGTCGTGCCACCAGTCGAATCTCGTCAGTGTCTCGGGTTTCCTCGACGCTGCACAAACGTCGTCACCCGCCTTCAGCAGAGATGCGACCAACCTCGACCCTATGTATCCGCTCGCACCGGTAACGAGAACTCTCATGACTCGAGGCTAACGACATCGGATCGGCGCTGCCGCAGCAGCAGGGCCTGACGGCCTACCTGTGGCATTGTCGAGTCATGGCACTGGTCCTGGCCGGCGTTCGGCTTCCTGTCCCCTTCGGGGGTCTGACTGCGGCAAAATTCGGTCGAGACGTCGCGCTGTCGAGCGCGCGTTGGGCCCGCGATACCGCCAACTTCGCGTGGGAGCTTCCCGGTCGCGTCGAGACCTTGCTCGACGAGGTAACGACGCTCATGGCTCGAATCGACGAGGTTGTCACCGCCGCACAACTCGTCGTCATCGAGGCCGCGATCACTACTCGCTCGGCCGAGGGCGTCGTCGATACGGCATCGAAAACGTCGGCGAGAGCACTCGAGTTGGTCGAGCTGTTCGAGCCGATGGCGCAACAGGCGGCACCGTTCGCGCAAAAGTTCGTCGACCACCTGTCCGAGCAAGAAGTCGACGCCACCATCGCGATGGTCGACCAACTTCCCGAAATCGTCGAACATATGAAAGGCGTCCTTCCGATCTTGGCCACACTCGACACGGTATCGCCGGAGATTCACGAATTGCTCGGCGTGACAAAGGATGTCCGACGCGCCGTCATCGGGATCCCAGGGTTCAAATTCTTACGCAAGAGGGGCGAGGAGAAATTGGCAGAGGAAGCGGAGGAGGAAGGCCACTGATTCCTCCTCCGCTCGCCACACCCCGTGCATAGAAGCGGACTACCAGGCTACGGTCGATTCAGCCGTGTTCGGCGACGAGCCGATCGAACTCGGCTCGGTCGATCAACTGCGGTTCACCGATAGCGAGGGCCTCGGCGTACTTGTTCGCGAGGCGGTAGTCGTGCCCGAGTGGTCCTCGTTCGCCGTCCTCGTCGTCGGCCTGCGCACTGGCCCCTGGCGGCACCTCGTTCTGCAGGCCATTGGTGCGTTCGCCGAGTCGAGCATCGAGTTTTGCGGAAATGATCTGCATTGTCTCTTGGTCGTCGGTCATCATCCTCCCGTACCCGGACCCGGTCGACTTCACACCTCGATAGTCGATGGGCCGTGGTGATGGTTGCCTGTCGGTGGCTCGGGGCATCATGGTCGGGTGGTCAGAAAATCTTCCCCTCGGGCAGGGACTCCGAATCCTCGGGCGCCGAAGTCGGGCAGTTCTGCTTTGGCGAAATTTTCGGCACCCACCCAGGAATGGTTTGCGGGTGCGTTCCCCAGCCCGACGGCAGCCCAGGTCGGAGCGTGGGAAGCAATATCGAGTGGTCGCCATACCCTGGTCGTAGCCCCTACCGGATCCGGCAAGACGCTCTCAGCATTCCTCTGGTCGATCGATCAGCTCGCCGGACGAGCCTCGCAGACCGACCGCACCACGAAAGTCCTCTACATCTCCCCGCTCAAAGCGCTGGCCGTCGACGTCGAGCGCAACCTCCGGGCTCCGCTGGTCGGCATCACTCAGACGGCCAAGCGCCTCGGGCTCGAACCACCCGATATCTCCGTGGGCGTTCGGTCCGGTGACACGAGCCCCGCGGATCGGCGCAGTCTGATCAAGACCCCGCCCGACATCTTGATCACCACGCCGGAATCTCTCTTCCTGATGCTCACCTCGGCGGCCCGGGAGTCATTGGTCGGAGTGGACACCGTCATCGTCGACGAGGTTCACGCGGTCGCCGGGACCAAACGCGGGTCCCACTTGGCACTGTCTCTCGAGCGCCTCGATCTGATGCTCCCGAAGCCCGCTCAACGTATCGGTCTCTCGGCGACGGTCCGCCCGCACGAGGAAGTCGGTCGATTCCTCACCGGTATCGCGCCCATCGAGATCGTTGCGCCGCCGTCGCCCAAAATGTTCGACCTGACGGTTCAGGTGCCGGTCGAGGACATGACCGAACTCGGTGTCACCGAACCCGCGGACGGTTCCGCGTCAGCGGCACCACAGCAGGGGTCCATCTGGCCGCACGTCGAGGAGAAGATCGTCGATCTCATCCTCGACCACAAGTCCAGCATCGTCTTCGCCAACTCTCGGCGTCTCTCCGAGAAACTGACCGCTCGGCTCAACGAGATATACGCCGAACGGATGGGTGACGCTGTCGAAACAGCGCATAAACCCGCGTCCCAGATGGGCACTCCCGCAGAGGTGAACCATGGCGCCGAGACGTTGTTGGCCCGGGCTCACCACGGAAGCGTAAGCAAGGATCAGCGAGCACTCATCGAGGATGATCTCAAATCCGGTCGGCTTCGATGCGTCGTCGCCACCAGCAGCCTCGAGCTCGGGATCGATATGGGTGCAGTGGATCTGGTGGTCCAGGTCGAGGCCCCGCCCTCGGTGGCCAGCGGGTTGCAACGAGTGGGTCGTGCAGGCCACCAGGTCGGTGAGATTTCCAAGGGAGTGCTCTTCCCGAAGCACCGAACCGACTTGATCCACTGCGCTGTGACGGTCGAGCGCATGAAGACAGGGAAGATCGAGTCGCTCTTCGTTCCTGCCAATCCGCTCGATATCCTGGCTCAGCAGACCGTCGCGGCGTGCGCGCTGGAAGCCATCGATGCGCAGGACTGGTTCGACGCGGTCAGGCGCACCGGCAGTTTCGCGACTCTGCCCCGCTCCGCATACGAGTCGACACTGGATCTGCTCTCGGGCCGCTACCCATCGGACGAATTCGCCGAGCTGAGACCGAGATTGGTCTGGGACCGCGATGCCGGCACCCTTACCGGCCGTCCGGGCGCACAGCGACTGGCCGTGACCTCGGGTGGGTCGATCCCGGACCGCGGGTTGTTCACGGTGTACATGGTCGGTGAGAAAGCTTCTCGGGTAGGTGAACTCGACGAAGAGATGGTGTACGAGTCACGCGTGGGTGATGTCTTCGCCCTCGGCGCCACCAGCTGGCGGATCGAGGAGATCACCCACGATCGAGTCCTGGTGAGCCCTGCATACGGTCAGCCCGGGCGACTGCCGTTCTGGCACGGCGACGGGCTCGGCCGCCCCGCGGAACTGGGCAGGGCGTTGGGCGAATTCCTCCGCAGCACTGCTGAACGAGAAGGGTTGTCCGAGCGGCTTACCGGAAGCGGTCTCGATGCCAACGCAGTCAACAACCTAGTCGCACTTCTCGACGAACAAAAGGACGCGACGGGCCAGCTCCCGACCGACCGAACGATGATCGTCGAACGATTCCGTGACGAACTGGGTGACTGGCGACTCGTTCTGCATTCGACGTACGGCCAGCAGGTGCACGCGCCGTGGGCACTTGCGATCGGCGCACGTCTCATCGAAAGATACGGCATCGACGCTGCCCCGACCGCGTCCGACGACGGGATCATCGTGCGACTACCGGACACCGAGGATCGACCTCCCGGTGCCGACTTGTTCGTGTTCGAACGTGACGAAATTGCCGACATCGTCACCGAGCAGGTCGGTGGTTCGGCACTTTTCGCGTCGAGATTCCGCGAATGTGCCGCTCGCGCACTACTTCTCCCCCGCCGCAACCCCGGAAAACGTGCACCATTGTGGCAGCAGAGACAACGGTCTGCCCAGCTTCTCGACGTCGCGCGCAAGTATCCGACATTCCCGATTCTGCTCGAGACGGTGCGCGAATGTCTGCAGGACGTCTACGACTTGCCTGCGCTGGAAGAGATTCTCGCGCAGATCAGCCGACGGCAGATCCGCATCGTCGAGATCGAGACGGCGTCGCCGTCTCCTTTCGCGAATTCCCTGCTGTTCAACTACGTGGGCGCGTTCATGTACGAGGGCGACAGCCCCTTGGCGGAACGTCGCGCGCAAGCCTTGTCGCTGGATTCGACGCTTCTCGCCGAACTGCTGGGGCGCGTCGAGCTGCGTGAGCTCTTGGATCTGTCTGTGATTGAGACGACCGAACTCGAACTGCAGCGACTCGCAGAAGACCGAGCTGCCAAGGACATCGAGGGTGTCGCGGATCTACTCCGAATGCTGGGACCGCTGACCGTCGAGGAGGTGGCCGAGCGCACGAGAGGCAACGAGTCTCTCCAATGGCTCATCGAGCTCGGGGCCGCCAAGCGCGCGATGGAGGTGAGCTTCGCAGGTCGGACGTGGTGGACAGCCATCGAAGACGCGGGCCGGTTGCGCGACGCCCTCGGTGTTCCACTGCCCATCGGCACACCAGCAGCCTTCATCGAACCGGTGGAAGACCCGCTGACCGACCTCGTGAGCCGGTATGCGCGCACCCACGGCCCGTTCTCGGTCACCGACCTCGCGGCCAGGTTCGGGATCGGGACGGCGGTCGCTCGCGGTGTTCTCACCACGCTCGGTGCCGACAAAAGAGTCGTCGAGGGAGAGTTCCGACCCGATACGACGGGCAGCGAATGGTGCGACAACGAGGTTCTACGCCGTCTGCGCAGACGGTCGCTCGCTGCGGCGCGTCATGAGGTGGAGCCGGTCGGCACCGCAACCCTCGGCCGATTCCTCCCCGCGTGGCAACACGTGGGCAGTAGGCAACTCAACGGAATCGACGGTGTTGCAACAGTTGTCGAGCAGCTCGCCGGGGTACCGATCCCCGCATCGGCCTGGGAACCGCTCATTTTCGCTTCGCGAGTCCGCGACTACTCCCCCGCGATGCTCGATGAATTGACCTCCACCGGCGAGGTGCTCTGGTCCGGCCACGGATCCATCACCTCGAAGGACGGTTGGGTCTGTCTACACATGGCCGAGACCGCTCCGTTGACTCTCGCTCCGCCCGCCGAATCGGATCTTTCCGAACTACAACTGCGTGTGTTGGACGCGGTCGCAGCTGGAGGCGCATATTTCTTCCGGCAGCTCTCGGACACGGTAGGCAGTACCGACGACGACAGTCTGCACGCCGCACTCTGGGAACTCGTATGGGCCGGCCGGCTCAGCAACGACACCTTCGCACCCTTGCGCGCTCTCCTCAACGCGACGACCCGCGCGGCGCCGAGCCACCGAGCGCCGAGGAAGACACCGCGTCTGCGCTCGTACCGTCGATTCGAACGGCCCACGCTGCCGACCCGGACCGGGCCTTCCACTGCAGGAGGGCGCTGGTCCAGACTCCCAGAGCTCGAACCGGATCCCACAGTGCGAGCACACGCTACCGCCGACATGCTGCTCGAGCGCTACGGCGTGGTCACACGAGGTGCGGTGATGAACGAAGGGGTACCCGGCGGATTCGCAATGATGTACAAGGTGCTCACCACCTTCGAGGATTCCGGCCGCAGCCGCCGCGGGTACTTCGTCGACTCGCTCGGTGGCGCGCAGTTCTCCACTTCCGATGTCGTCGATAGATTGCGCACGTACGACGAACGAGAAAAGACCGGCGCCATGGTCCTGGCGGCCTGCGACCCGGCCAACCCCTACGGTGCCGCGCTCACCTGGCCGAAGCCCGACGAGAAAGATGATTCGCCTCGACATCGGCCAGGACGGAAAGCAGGAGCACTCGTCGTATTGCATGAGGGCGACCTGGCTCTGTACATCGAACGGGGTGGCAAGACCGTGTTGACATTCTTCGACGACGACGCCGTCATCGAAGCGTCGGCCCGTGCGCTCGCTGCGACTGTGAAGAGGGGCGGGGTAGAGAAGTTGTTGGTCGAACGGGTGGATGGTCACGACATCCACGGGACCGCATTTTCCAAGACCTTGACCGAGGCAGGCTTCTCCGCGACCCCTCGGGGCTTGCGTCTGCGGGGGCAGCTTCATGCCTGAGGGAGATACCGTCTATCGGGCGGCGAACAAGCTGAGGGACGCGCTCGTCGGACGGGTGCTGACGGGTTGCGATGTTCGTGTACCTCGCTACGCAACAGTCGATTTCACGGGTCGGACAGTGGACTCGGTGGAATCACGGGGCAAGCATCTCCTCATTCGGGTCGGCGGATATACGATCCACAGCCATTTGAAGATGGAGGGAACCTGGCAGGTATATGCCCCGGGTGAAAGGTGGCGCAAGCCTGCGTTCCAAGCTCGGGCAATTCTGACGACCGATAATGCTTCTGCGGTGGGCTTCGAACTCGGTGTGCTCGACGTCGTGGAGGACGAGGAGTCCGTCGTCGGGTACCTCGGGCCCGATCTGCTCGGGCCGAGCTGGGACGCGGCGGTCGCGATAGCCAATCTGGGCGTCGATCCGACCCGGCCTATCGGAACCGCATTGCTCGATCAACGGATACTGGCAGGCCTGGGCAACGTGTATCGCAACGAGATCTGTTTTCTCCGAGGTATAGATCCGCGGACCCCAGTCGGTTCTGCAGGCGATCTACGCAAGATCGTCGACCTGTCGTTCCGCACAATCATGGCCAACAAGGATCGCAATCAACGGGTGACCACCGGTGATCGAAGGCCGGGGCGCCATTTCTGGGTATACGGGCGGGAGAGCAAGCCATGTCGGCGCTGCGGCACAACCGTGCAGTTCGGACTGCTCGGCGACAACCCGTTGGAGGAACGCCAGATATATTTTTGTCCGTATTGCCAGCCCCCGCCGCCACGATTCTCGGTTGTACACGAATCCCCCTGAGCGCGGTCTCTACTGTGTGTCGGTGAGTCGGCATCGGAATCGTCGGCTCAGTCGCCGGTAGTGACTACTGTCAATCGGCATGGCACCGAACCTGCGAGACCTCTTGCACAGACCGCTGCTCTCACGTAGCAGCCCGCTGAGTCCCGGCAATGCCGCCAGTCGAATCAGTGCCTACGTGTACGGCAATGTCTTGATACTCGTGGCTCTCATACCGATGACGTCACCGGACGAACACTCCTTTCAGGGTGTGGCAATCGTGCTCGGCACAGCGCTGTCCACGTTCGTAGCGCACGCTTTCGCCGAGGGCGTCGGTGAAACCGTGCGAACCGGGGTCAAACTCGCGAGGGTCGCTCGCATCGAACAACTTCGGGATTCCGTTCCAGTATTGAGCGCGGCCGTCCTCCCAGCGGTGCTCCTGGCGATCGGATGGGCAGGGTTGCTCGATCCAGGGGTCGGTCAGATCGTGGCCGAAATAACAGTCATCGCCAGGATTGCGTCGACGAACTTCGTCGTAGGTCGACTCCGCGGCGAGAAGCCGACTCGTGGAACGTTTCTTGGATCCATCGTGCTCGCGTTGGTCGCCACCGCGGTGGTCGCACTCAAGTTGTGGCTGACCCATTGACCGGACAGACAGCACGCTACTTGCTCGGCTGCACCGGCTCCAAGATTTCCTGACGGCCCTCGGGGGCGACGACGCGTAAGGCATGCACCGGCCAGATCTCGAGTGGCCTCTGCACCCTTATTTAGGTGCACCCCATCTTTCGCTCGAGGAAGCCGCCCCGATGGCTGCCTTCGAAGACGGGTCCCTACCCAAGCGCGAGCAGTCCTTATGATGGACGCGGGCCGGCAATATCGGGGCCCGATTGTCTAGAGGGAGCGCTGAAAATGGCGAGTGCAACACAGGCCGAAGAGTGGATGCGCGGTTACGTTGCCGAAACTCTCTCCCACGCAGATATCGCAGCGTTCGTCGACGATGTCGCGCAATCCATGGGGTCCGACGTTCCGGAGCTATCTACAGATGCAGATGTCCGGAGGGACTTGAAGTTGGCTGTTCGCAGCCAATTCCGCAACATTCTTGCCGCTCGGCAGTCCGACAACACTGCTCTGTGGGCTGCGCCGGTAGCTGCGGAAGCTCATTCTCTTGCCCGAACCATCGCGCACCGGGGACTCGAATTGCGAGTTCTCTCCCATCTGTACCACGCCGGTCACAGAGCGGTATGGAGGTTTGTGGCGGATTTCGTCACCAATGCCGCTGTACCCGAGGAGTTCAAGGTGGAACTCGTCGTCATGATGTGGAAGCAGACGAGCGAGATCATGAATTCGATGCTCGATGAACTTGCCGCCACGTACACGTGCGAACGAGAAAGGCTGCTCAGCGGTACATTCTCGATGCGAGTGAACACGGTCCGCGAAATTCTGGACGGCACATTGAATGACGCTGAGGTCGCATCGGTACAGCTGAGCTACCCGGTCCACCGCGTCAACACTGCCTTGGTGTTATGGACCACCGACCACGCCATCTCGATCGACTCGCGGATCTTCGAGCCCTTGGCATCGCGGCTGGCGCGGTCAGCATCAGCAACGGAGATCCTCTGCATCCCGTCCGGGGCCCGGGGGTTGTGGGTTTGGATGGTGACTGGACATGACGAAGAACCCACGATCGACTCGACACTCGTGCCGCCCGGGGTGCGCGTCGCGGTGGGCAGGCCGGGACAGGGCATCGACGGGTTCCGGCGAGCTCACAGGGAGGCTCTGGCTGCGCAAGAGATCGCTATGCGGGCGCACCAGCGCATACCCGTCACCAGCTATCGAGATATCGAACTCGTCTCGATGCTCGTATCTCGACCCGACGCCATGAACACACTTGTCGAGCGCGAGCTGGTTGGGCTCTTGGTGGACGACGAGCTGTCCGCGCGACTCCGGAAGACGCTACGCGCGGTGTTGTCATGCCCGGGAAATCTCGAGGCCGCCGCTAGCCAGCTCGCCGTGCACAAAAACACTGTGCGATACCGCATCCAACAGATCGAGGAGCGCATCGGCCAGCGGATCACCTCCCGCTCGCTTCACCTCAAACTGGCACTCGATTGCTTCGACACCTTCGGCCCGAACGCAATCACATATGTACCCTCCGAACAAAAAGATCCAGGAACCTTGGTCAAGTAGGCCAATCCGCAGCACTCGTTTGACTGGAAGGCTGACTGCTATCAGCCCCAATGAGGAGTGCGAAGTGCCCACACCAAATATTGCCGAAGGTTTCGACCCCACTGATCCAGACATCTATGCCACTCATATTCCGCATGCGGAGTTCGCTGAGCTGCGCAAGACAGCACCCGTCTGGTGGTGTCCACAACCACCCACCGTCGGCGGATTTCACGACGACGGGTACTGGGTTGTTACTCGGCATGAAGACGTCAGGGAGGTCTCGCGTAACGACGTGTACTCAACGTGGGAAAACACCGCGATCGTCCGGTTCGATGACGACATCCCTCGCGAGGCCATCGAACTACAGCGCCACATTCTACTGTTCAAGGACGCCCCAGAGCACACCAAGCTGCGAAAGATCATTGCTCGTGGATTCACCCCACGCGCAGTGGCCAGCCTCAAGGACGCGCTGTCTGAGCGTGCGTCGACGATTGTCGAAGAAGCCCTGACCCTAGGGGCAGGCAATTTTGTCACCCAGGTCGCGACCGAGCTGCCGCTTCAGGCGATTGCGGAGCTCATCGGCATCCCGCAACAAGATCGTGGAAAGGTCTTCGATTGGTCCAATCAGATGACCGGTTACGACGACCCGGAATTCGAGGGTGACCCCCAGGTCGCGTCGATGGAGCTCCTCGGGTATGCCTACCAAATGGCAGAAGAGCGTAAGAAGTGTCCCGCCGATGACATCCTCACCCAGCTGCTGAATGCCGAAATCGACGGTGATGAACTGCGCCCCGAAGAGTTCGGCTTCTTCGTCATCCTGCTCGCTGTTGCGGGCAACGAGACCACCCGAAACGCCATCACGCACGGAATGATCGGCTTCCTCGAGAACCCCGATCAGTGGGAGCTCTACAAGAACGAGCGCCCAAGCACCGCGGTCGACGAGATTATTCGCTGGGCGACTCCCATTACCGCGTTTCAGCGGACAGCGCTTGCTGACACTACGCTTGGTGGTCAGAAGATCAGAAAGGGCGACCGAGTTGCGATGTTCTACGCCTCGGCGAACTTCGACGAGGATGTCTTCGACGATCCGAAAAGATTCGATATCATGCGGGACCCGAACCGGCATTTGAGTTTCGGTGGAACCGGGGCTCACTTCTGCGTGGGCGCAAATTTGGCGCGTCTCGAGATCGATCTGATCTTCAACGCGATTGCTGACCACATGCCCGACATCACCAAGCTGGGCGATCCGAAGCGACTTCGATCGGGTTGGCTCAATGGCATCAAGGAGTTCGAGGTCGAGTACGGAGGTCGGTGCCCCGTCAAACATTGAATCTGTGAGTGTGCTCGCACCAAGTCTGCAGGCCCGTCTGGCCTAATCTGTTTCGCTGGGCTCGTCGTGACGATTCGGCCGATCGTCCGGATTGTCGCGAGCAAGGCCACACAGGTGGGATATGCACCGAGAGTTGGTCCCTTGGATCGCATCCGGCACCACGGTGCTGGTAGCGGTCTTCGCTGACCAGTCGTTCACAACTGTCAGTGCAATGCAGACCGCCCATGCCGCGGCCGGGTCGAACGGGGCCTCGTTCGAGGAGTATCTGCGCTATGAGTCCCCTGTTCCAAGCCACCATTGATGGCTCTCTCAGTCGCCGATTCGGGGTGTTCGTCATGATCGCTGCGATCGTGTTGATCATCGTGATGATGCTCCGCCGGGGCTGGCCGGGGACATCGCTGGGCCCGTCTCTTCGGATCGCCGGGCCAGGACGCTGCTGGAAGCGGCGGTTGTCGACCGAACCCTGACGAAGGTCGGGGGTGCCGACCGACTTTTGGGTCAGGTGCCGACGATACCGAATTCGTAGCGTAAAAAGATGCAACTTCGACTCGTCCGACGCCTTCTCGGAACAACCCTGTTGGTGGCCATGATCCTGCTGCGGACGCAATCGGTGCAGGCAGCGCCCATCGAGCTCGATCCGTCCGAGATCGAGAAGTACGTAACCGACTACATGGATCGGTCCGGGTACCCGGGGGTATCGATCGCGATCACCCACGGTCGCGACGTTCTCATGACCGCGGGTTACAGGCACGACTCCACCGGCGCGAACATGACGGCGGACACCCTGTTGCCGGTGGCGTCGGTGAGTAAGTCCTTTACAGCACTTGCCGTCATGCAGTTGGTCGAGTCCGGTGCAGTCGCTCTGGACGAACCGGTGCAGTCGTACCTGCCCGACTTCGAGGTGGACGATCCCCGCAGCTCGAAGATCACTGTCCGCGAGCTGCTGAACCAGACGTCAGGCATCAGTGATGAGACCTTGCGCGAGAAGAGCTTGCCGCAACCACACAGCCTCCAGGCCGCCGAGCAGCGGGCCCGCGACGCAACCCTGGCAGAGGCGCCCGGTACCCGTCACCACTACACGAACACGAATTATCACCTGGCCGCCCGTCTGGTCGAGGTGGTGAGCGAGCAGCCGTTCGCCGACTATCTTCGCGAACAGGTGCTCGATCCGCTCGCGATGGACGACAGCACCTCCATCGAGACGACGCCCGATGACCTGCCACAAGGGATATCGAAGGGACACACCTACTTATACGGCGCGTCAGTCGCTGCGACCGAGCCCGAGCGATTCGTGAATGGCTCCGATGGCTTGATCACGACCGCTGACGACATGGCGAAGTGGCTGATCATGCAGACCAATGAGGGGATGGCGATCGATGGTCAACGTCTCGCCACGCCGGAGAGCATCGACCTCATGCGCTCGACGCCGAACGATCAGCCGTACGGCCTGGGGTGGGATCGGGATCAGAAGGGTCGATGGGGTCACAGCGGAGTCTGGTTCACTTACACGGCGTACCAGATGCTGCTGCCATCGGGATACGGCATCGCAATTATGAGCAACAGCGGCCTGGGCTTGGGCAACGAGAGCCCGTACCTACTCGCGGACGGTGTCGCAGCGATTCTGGAAGGCGAAGAGCCGCAACAGATTGCCGCGACCCGACTCTACATCGACCTGGCGCTTGCCGCCGTGACGCTGCTCAGCATCGGGCTCGGTGTGCGCACGGTAAGACGTGCCGGGCCATGGGCAGCTAAAGCCGCCCGCCGCCGGTGGTGGACAACCGCGCTGACGCTCGCCGCATGGTTCGTACCGCTGCTGCTGCTGATCGCGCTGCCCCAGCTGCTGGGATCGTGGCTCGGTGGGGGGCGAGACCTCACCCACGAGCAGCTGCTCTTGTACTCGCCGGCCCTGATGATCTGGTTCGGGGTCGCGACCACGATCGGCGTAGTCGTAGCGGCGGTGAGACTCCGGTCTCTTCAGGTGATCGGCCGTCGCGGAGCCTAGGATCGTTGCCATGAGCGGGCGGGGCAGTCAGTCGGGACGGGTGCTCGCGGGAGGGGTCTACCCACAGGCGGCGTTAGTGGCAGGCGTGATCCTCAGCCTCGTCGCTGGACAGACCATGCGAGGGGTGGTCCCGCCATGGGCCGTCGCGCTGTGCGTCGTCGCTGCGGTGGTTGCAGGCGTCGCCGGCCGACGGGCCCGGCACCTCGGCGGGGCGGCAGCGGTCCTCGGAGCGGGGGCCGTCAGCGCAATCGCGCTCAGCGTGGTCACCGGGTCATCCGGGAGCGTGACCCTGCTCGTCATCGGCCTGTCCTGCGGCGCCCCGTGGCTCGGAGGTCGGTACCTGCACCAGCAGGATGCGTTGGCCGATGAGGCGGCCCAGCGAGCCCGCCTGCAGGAACGCAATCGCATCGCGCAGGACATGCACGACTCGCTGGGACACGAGCTCAACCTGCTCGCCCTGCGCGCCGGTGCGATCGAAATGGACACCACCCTCACGCCGACGCATCAAGCTGCGGCATCGGAACTTAGACTCGGCGCCTCATCGGCGATCACCCAGCTCGCCGCGGTCATCGGCATGCTGCGCGGCGACGGTCCGGTGGCCTGGGGACCGGCTAGCCCCGACATCGCCGAATTGGTCCGGCGAGCGGCTGACGCAGGCATGGACATGACCCTCGAACGCAACGGCCCGGAGGACTCGGATCTCCCAGTGGCCCAGTGCATCCACCGCGTGATCGAGGAAGGCATCACCAACGCTGCACGCCATGCCCCCGGATCCGCCGTCACCGTGAAGATCGATAGCAGCGCCGAGGAAACTCAGGTGACGGTCATCAACACTCCGCCCAACACATCGCTCCGTCGCAATCCCGGCTCGAAAACAGGATTCGTGGCGCTGCAGGAACGACTGCAGGCATACGGCGGAACCCTGTCCGCCGGGCCCCACCACGGAGGCTTCCGACTCCAAGCGCGCGTCCCGCATGGGGGCACACGATGATCCGCGTCCTGCTAGCGGACGACGAGCCAATGATTCTGGCGGGCGTGCAAGCCGTGCTGTCAACTGATCCCGCCGTATCGGTAGTGGCGCAGGCTCGGGACGGCCGGGAGGCAATTGCCCTGGCGCAAGCCCATCGGCCGGACGTGGCCCTTCTCGACATCCGCATGCCGATACTCGACGGAATTTCCGCTGCCGCAGAGATCGGGCGAACCGTCCCGCAGACTGCAGCATGCATCCTCACCACGTTCGGAGAGGACCAGTACGTCGCACGGGCGCTCGGGGAGGGAATCCAGGGGTTCATGCTGAAGTCGGGCGACCCCCGTGAACTGCTGGCCGGGGTGCACGCACTGGCGGCGGGTGGTGCCTACCTCTCCCCCGCTGTCGCACAGTGGGTCATCGGCCATTTGCGTGACGGCCTGGCCGGCCTTGAGCAGATCGAGTCGAGAGTCGAGCGGCTGACTCGCCGTGAGAGGGACGTCCTCGTACTGCTGGGGGAAGGCCTGTCCAATGGTCAGATCGCGCAGCGGCTGCACCTGGTGGAGGGCACCGTCAAGGCCCATGTAAGTGCGATCCTGGTCAAACTCCACGCCGATAACCGCGTCCAGGCGGCAATCGTCGCCCACCGGGCAGGTCTGACCTGACGGAAGTTGTTGGGACGAACGACACCTACGACGAGTCTCCCTCCACAGTAGCCATCAAGCAGGGACCTCAATTGCGGTGAGCGCGGTGACGCATCTGGGTGGCGATGGCTATAAATAGGCTGTCCTGCAGGTGATTTCGTACTATCTGATGGACGATGCGCTATATGGCGTCAACCAGTATCTGGCCTGTCATTCGAATATCTCCGCTTCGTGTAACCATCGATACTCCGATCGAGTGGGCATTTGAACTGGGGCGATACCTTCGGCTAGTCCGCGGTCGATGCCCCTCTGTCGATCTGGGATACCCACCGCGCCATTGTCATTCCGGGGCACCCGCCGCGCTGACCGCATTCACACGCAACGTCGAACGTGTAGAAATGATCGCCGTAGCCGCGGTGAGTGCCGTCGACAGCAACGTGATCGGTGACAAGAGAAGCTAGGGAATCGCAATGACAAGCGTCCCATAGACGCGAAACGTTGCGATCCACAGCCCGACCAGCGCAGTTACTGCAGCGACCACACCGAGTAGGAGTCCGATGAGTCTCGCTGACAACGTCTCCGCGACCACCGCGCCCTGAACCTGCCGCTTCGCCATGCCGGACAGTCGCAATGTAGCCAGCTCGGGCGCCAACAGGTTCGAAAACCAATCTCGATCCGCTCAGGCCAGCACAACACTGGCAAGAAAGATCGAGGTTAGGGACATATATTGTCGAATCTGGCAAGAGAATTATTAAACATTTTTCAGAATGTGCCTATCTTGCTCCTGAGGCACAAAAGTAACCTGATTTGCAACAGTTGAAACCGGGTATTGAGCAAAACATCTAGTTTGACAAAGCCCCTGTCCGCTCCTACTTTAGGGATCGCATTTACCCAGCGGTGTAGGGAGTATTCGTGACAAGCATTTCCGGCACCTTTAAGACTCGACCTTATTTAATCTTGGCGGTTCTTATGATCTCATCGGTACTTATTTGGCTGGATAATACTGTTCTCAGCATTGCCTTGGAGACTCTCGCCGACCCAGTAAAAGGATTGAATGCCAGCCCTGGAGAACTGCAATGGGCAACGGGCGCTTACACGCTGGTATTTGCAACCCTGATGTTTACTGCGGGGGCTCTCGGTGACAGGTTCGGTCATCGGCTGATGATCATGTTCGGCCTCGTCACCTTCGCCTGCGCGTCAGTCTGGGCAGCATATGCCGGGACTGCCGGGCAGCTCATTGCCGCCCGAGCGTTGATGGGTCTCGGTGCCGCATTCATCATGCCGGCCAAATTCGCCATCCTGTTGTGGACATTCACCGGACCCAAGCGGGCGACGGCGATCGCGATTTCGTCAACAAATGCCGGTATCGGAATGGCAGTCGGACCCGTAGTTGCAGGTGTCCTGATCAGCCACTTCTG
>JBBPZN010000110.1:0-12771 GCA_038198705.1 Mycobacteriales bacterium | reverse complement strand
GAACCTCTTCGGCTACCGACACAGATCAGACCATACGCACGAATATCGAAAACCTACGCTGAACTGCTAAAACGTGTGTCGTAGTTCAGTAAACAAGAATGTGACACGTTCTCCGGTATTGCCCGGGTTGACGATGTTGCCGCTGGTTGGGAACGACAAGAAGCTGAACTGTGCGCCGAGGGAGTTGTATTTGTCCCTGATCGCGCCACACACGTCGAACCCTACGGGCCAGTATCTTTGGCACGTGACGGCCGCGCGGGACGTACGCCGCTTGGCTTGATCCGCGGCTTCGGCGATCTCGGTTTGGTCGGCTTCTTCCTTTGTGTACCCGTCTGGGAGTTCTTCGCGGTCTGACCGCATCTTTCCGGGAATGATTGTGCTGTTGGGATTTTCGGTGGGAAGGCCTGTATACGGAATCTTCCCGCTCGGGGATGCTTCTGGCTGTGACGCAGCGGAAGTCGGAGCTGGAAGCTGCTCTGCGGGAGCTTCTGATTGTGTGGAGATCGGAGGTTGGGTGGTCGATGCTGCGGGCTCTTGAGGAACTTGAGCACATGCAGCGCTATTCGGAGCGGGTGCGGGCGTTGTAGCCGCGGGCGCGGTGGTAGTGGGAGTCGGTGTAGTTGTTGTGGACGACGTGGTGGTCGTTTCGCATTGATCAGTAGAGGTCGCGGACTCTCCTGGGCTGAATTCGACGGTTGTCTGAGGCGTGGGTGTCGGGGTCGATGTTGGCTCCGCCAGGGCTATGCCTCCGCCTGAGGCAACAATCAACGCGGCAGTACCGAACGTCATGAACGTCTTGATTGCGGAACGCGATCTGGGCCGAGGCGGCCATCGATCGTTGAACAGGGACACCAATGCCTACTTCTTTCTACTACAAGATGCGACCTGCCAATCAGGTCACTCTCAGCATCTTCAAAGACTTCACGCAGGTATACAACTTCACCACGCAACACTTTGGTTACGTTGCAAACCGACCGATCGCCTTGGTTGGCTCATTCAAGTTTCACAATGGTCAGTAAAGAAAGTCTGGGGGTGTTGACGGTTGCTGCCGCTCTCGGCCAAGAGCTGGTTGGTTTCTGGCTCGTCCAACGACGGCGACGGGTAGGGTGCGAACGAATTCGGCAACACCTGTAGTGGGATTGTCCTAATATCTTTGAAGAGTTTTACCTGCTTGAACCGCTTGACTTAGCTACGCACCGACCACTGACCCATAGAGAAGCCGCGTCTCCGGTACCTCCATGGGCGGCTTGCTGGGTCGGATCGTCGCCGGACCTGTTGCGGAGTACACGAACTGGCGCATCGGAACCTTGACGGTGTCGGTACTTGCCGCGGTAGCGGCTGTCCTCTTCGTATGGCTGGCACCGACTCCGCGCAGATCTCCCACCGTCTCCCGCGACGGCCCCTCACTGCCGCGACGTCTGTGGGCCAACCTCCGCGAGCCCGGCATGCTGACCCTGTACGGCCAACGCTTCCTGCTCATGGGCGGATTCGTCGCAATCTACAACTACCTCGGCTTCCGCCTCGAAGCCGGCCCGTTCGGGCTCCCGCAGTCCCTCATCAGCCTCATCTTCGTGGCGTATCTCAGCGGGACCGTGTCCTCGCGCATCGCTGGACAATTGGCGGTCCGCCACGGCAGAAGCGTGGTCCTCGCCGGTTCGACGGCCACTATGGCCGTCGGTGTCGCACTGACCATCAGCACCAACCTGATCGTCATCCTGACCGGACTGGTCGTGCTGACCATCGGATTCTTCGCCGCCCACGCCATCGCGTCGGGATGGACGGGTCAGCGTGCGGTGGTCGGACGGACGCAGGCGACGTCGCTGTACAACCTCTTCTACTACGGCGGATCCAGCGTTTTCGGCTGGCTCGGCGGAGTGGTATTTCAGATGTACGGCTGGACCGCGATGGCGCTCTTCGTCATAGGTCTGACCGTGACCGCCGGTGGATGGGCACTGCTACAGGGCACACGACTGAAAACCACGCTCGCAGCCCCGACGCCCGAGGTCACACCGCAGCGCTGAGGGCGACCGTGAGCGGGACGACGCTCAGACAACAGATCGCCAGTATCAACATCGCGATGACGCCTCGGCGATCCCATTTCTGCTGAGCTCCGGCGGCCGCCGAGACGAACAGGACGAATCCGATGCAGACCGAACCGATGGTGATCGCGACGGGAGTGGACAGCACGACTAGTCGGTCTTCATGCTGCCCCAGCCGACATAGGCGTCGACCGAGAGGTGGCCGGTGACCCGCGGCTGGTCTCGCACCGGGTACTTGTCACCGGTGTAGTGGGTCGAGATGCGGTCGATGTCGACCAGATCCGGATCGTCCGCCAGCGTGATGGTGCCGTGAATGGTGATGTGGGTATACCAGCTGGCCTCGTCGAGCACAGAGATCGAGACCCGGGGGTTGCCGCGGATGTGCTCGAGGCGCTTGCGGCTCGCCTCGAAGTTCAAGACGATCCGGCCGTCCTCCCACAGGTACCAGGTGGGGGCGGTGATGGGTGTGCCATCTGCTCGTACCACCGCCATGACTGCGGGGTTCGGCTTCTTCAGTAGCTCGATGGCCTCTGGCGGCAGCGGTGGTTTCGGCATGACGCCACTCTACTTCCGGCCGAGAACGAACGAGGTCGGTCTCGGCCGGAAGAGAAGTACTACTAGAAGAGAAGAACTACAGGGTGGGGAGCTTGACGACCTGCCCGGCGTAGGATAGACCGGCGCCGAAAGCAAGGAGCAGGGCGGTGTCGCCCGCCTTGGCCTTGCCGGTGCGGAGCAGTTCCTCCATGGCCAACGGAATCGACGCGGCCGAGGTATTGCCGGTCTCCTCGATATCGTTGGCGACGACGGTGTCGTCGCCAAGGTGCAGGCTCTTGGCGAGCAGTTCGGTGATGCGGCTGTTGGCCTGATGCGGGATGAACGCATGCAGTTCCTCGGTCTGGATGCCCGCGGCGTCGATCACCTTCTGTGCCGCCTTGCCCATTTCGAACGCGGCCCAGCGGAACACCGAGATGCCGTTCATTCTGATCCAAGGACGCTCGGCGCCCTCTGTGGTGATGTAGTCGTACCAGTCGATCGTCTGGTAGATCGCATCCGCCTGTGAACCGTCGGAGCCCCAGACGGCAGGCCCGATCTCGGTGTCCTCGCTCTGGCCGACGACTACCGCGCCCGCGCCGTCGGCGAAGATGAATCGCGTCGTGCGGTCGTACGGGTCGGTGGTCTCGCTCAGCTGCTCTGCGCCGATGACGAGGACATGCTTGGAGGTTCCCCCCTTGACCAGATCGGAAGCGACAGCGAGGGCGTAGCAGAATCCTGCGCAGCCGGCGCCGATGTCGAATGCAGCAGGGCCCTTGGTGCCGAGTGCGTGCGCAACCTTGGCGGCAGCCTGTGGGGTCTGCTCGAGGTGCGTCGACGTCGCGACGATGACGGTATCGATGTCGTCGGCCGAGACGCCGCTTGCCGCGAGAGCCTTCTTGCCGGCCTCGATGGCCATGAATACGACGTTTTCCTCGGGCTTGGTGAAGCGACGATTCTTGATGCCCGTCCGCGTCTGGATCCACTCGTCGCTCGAGTCGATGGTTTCGCAAATTTCGTCGTTGGTCACCACCCGCTCGGGGCGGTGGACACCCAAGCCGAGAAGCTTGGACTGCCGGCCGGAAGTTGTGCTGATCGATGCACCCATCTGTGTTCCTCTCGTGCTACCGCGCCATCGCCGAACTGTGGATCGGGTCTTGGGCTACGGGCTCGAGAGCACACGTTACGTGCGTGGAGTTCGGTGCGTCACACCAGTTCGGCGATCAGGCCCGCCACCTCGGCGGGCTGGTCGATCATC
This sequence comes from Mycobacteriales bacterium, assembly GCA_038198705.1. Lineage (GTDB taxonomy): Bacteria > Actinomycetota > Actinomycetes > Mycobacteriales > Mycobacteriaceae > Rhodococcoides. Next base: position 8,943 of record JBBPZN010000110.1, on the reverse strand, counting down.
GCGTGATGATGGGCGTCCGTGACGACCGTGAATTCCGCGCCGAGATAGTGCGCCAATCGCCGCTGTTTGGCAATCCAGTGGCGCCCCCACGGTGTCGGTCGACCGGTGTGGGCGGCGACGACGGTAGCCGGCACATCCGGCATCGGAAGGCTGCGTCTGATTCGGTTGAGTTCGAGTGCCATATCCGAGTAGACGAAGTCCTCCACCAGCGCCGCCTCGAGGTACGACGGCGTCCGATAGATCTGTGCAATCCAGTCGTAGGTTTCGATGGGAATGCCGTCGGGAGGGATGGACTGATTGAGAATGCGTCGCACGGTCGTTCCGAGTAGTCGCTGCAGTCCGAGGGTTGTCAGTGTCCTCGCGAGGGCGTATGCCGCCGAAATACGAACGCGCCTCGGAATCAGATGCCACGGATCGCGCTCGGCGCTCGAGTCGAGCAGCAGCATTCCCGCGGTGCGCGAGGGGTATAGCCGTGCGAACGCCTCCGCGTAGAACCCAGCGATCGAGTGCCCGACGACCACGGCCGGGTCTGGCAGTTCGAGGGCGTCGAGAACGCCGGCGATGCGAGCTGCCTCGGCCTCGACGGTGGGGGTGTGGCCGTGCGGAAACGGTTCGCTGAGCCCGAACCCGGGTCGATCGAACACGACGACGGTGTGAAATGCCGACACAATCGCGGCCACGTCGTCCCAGTCGAACCAATTGCCCCCGAGTCCGCCGCACAGGACGATCGTCGGACCACTGCCGGTCACCAGGACGTGGGTGCGCAGTTCGTCGACTATTACGAATCTGCCGGGAGGCGATTGTTTCATGTGAAACATTCCGGATTCGTTCTTACTGTCGCGGCTTCGCAAGGGGGAAGGCCAAGGTCTCACGGATGCTGCCACCGGTGATCAACATGACGACGCGATCGACCCCCATGCCGAGACCGCCTGTCGGTGGCATGCCGTATTCGAGTGCCTGCAGGAAGTCCTCGTCGAGCGACATCGCTTCCTCGTCACCACCCGCCGCGAGAAGGGATTGTTCGGTCAGTCGTCGACGCTGATCTACGGGGTCGGTGAGCTCGCTGTACGCCGTGCCCAGTTCGACACCCCACGCGACGAGATCCCACTTCTCGGCAACACCCGGAATCGATCGATGCGGACGGGTCAACGGTGACATCGACGTCGGGAAGTCTGTGTAGAAGGTGGGGAACTCGGTGTAGTCCTCGACGAGATGCTCGTACATCCCCTGTGCGAGAGCGCCTGCATCCCAATTCTTTTCGTAGGGAACGTCGTTCTCCTCGCAGAGTCTGCGAAGTTCGGCGAGTGAGGTGTCGGGGGCGACCGGGACCCCGAGCTTCTCTGCGACGGCCCCGTGCAGTGTTTTGACGGGCCATTCGCCGGAGATGTCGATTTCGATCATCTCGCCGTTCGGGCCGTCGGGTCGCAGAACGATCTCCCGGCCATGCGCAGCGATAGCGGCTTTTTGAATCAGCTGGCGGCACAACACCATCGCCTGTTCGTAGTCACTGTGCGCTTCGTACGCCTCGAGGATGGTGAACTCCGGGTTGTGCTTGAAGTCGGCGCCTTCGTTGCGGAACACTCGGCCGATCTCGAAGACCTTGTCCATCCCGCCGACGCACAACCGCTTCAAGTACAACTCGGGTGCGATCCGCAGATACAGATCGAGGTTGTAGGCATTGATGTGCGTGATGAACGGCGCCGCGTTCGCTCCGCCGTGAACCTGCTGCAGGATCGGCGTCTCCACCTCCATGTATCCGCGGCCCGACAGTGAGTCCCGCAACGACTTGACGACGCTGCTGCGAGCGATCATCAAATCCCGTGTGCTGCGGTTGATCGCAAGATCGACGTAGCGTTGGCGCACCCGAGACTCCGGGTCTTTGAGGCCCTTCCACTTGTCCGGCAACGGGTGCAGGCATTTTGCATTCATCCGCCAGTCGCCGGCGAGCAGTGAGAACTCGCCCTTGTTGCTTCGTCCGATCACTCCGCTGACCTCGATCAGATCACCCAGGTCGAAGTCGGCATCGAATTCGTCCAGCTTGTCCCCGACGCGCGCCCGGTCGAACAACACCTGGATGTCGTCGGTCCAGTCCCGCACGATCGCGAAGGCGACCCCGCCGTAGTCTCGAATTCGCAGTAGACGACCGGCAATCCGAACCGTCGTTCCCTGGGGGGCCGCCAATGCCTCGGCGACGGAATGCGTCGGCGGATGTGCGACGGGGTACCCCTCGGTTCCCTCGCTCTCGAGGCGCTCGAGCTTGGAGATCCGGACGCGAACCTGGTCGGGGCGCCGCGGCCCCTGCGGCTGCTCGTCCTCCTCCGCTACATTTTCCGGTCCGCTTCCGTCACTGTGGATATCGGTATTGTCGGCGAGAGCTGCCGGCACGGCTACGTGGCTACCGGTGTGCTTGCGTGCGCGCCGGAAACTCGGCAGCGTCAAGAAGCCCTCGGCGATCGCAGATGCGATGCCGACCTTCGGTAGTACGCGACTGTCCGCGAAGCACAAATAGCGCGGTTCCCAGTCGGGTTGATACTTCAGATTCGAGCGGTAGAGCGCCTCGAGTTGCCACCACCGTGAGAAGAACACGAGCATCGAACGCCAGATCCGCAGCACCGGCCCAGCTCCGATTCGACTGCCCTCCTCGAATACGGCTCGGAACACCGCAAAGTTCAACGAAATCTTGCTGACACCGAATTGATCTGCACCGGTAGCCAGTTCTGTGACCAAAAGTTCGATGACCCCGTTGGGGGACTGGGGATCACGTCGCATCAGGTCCAGCGACGCTCCAGTGCGACCCCACGGTGCCAACGACAGAATTCCGACGGTTTTTTCACCCTGTCTGGCTTGAACCAGCATGCATTCACCGTCGAGCGGATCGCCGAGGCGGCCGAGGGCCATCGAGAATCCGCGCTCGGTCTCGGTGTCGCGCCACGCGTCGGCGCAGTCGATGATCTCGGCCATCTCGGGTGCAGGAATGTTGCGATGCCGACGTATTTCCACCGTCACGCCCGCCTTGCGTGCACGTGTGACGGCTTGGCGGACCGGACGCATCTCGCGGCCGTTGAGGTTGAACGTCTTGGTGTACAGGATGGCCTCGTCGCCGAGTTCGAGGACGCTCAGACCGGCACGCTTGTACGCCGTCGCACCGATTTCGCTGGCCCCCATCACTGCAGGCGACCACCCGTACTTTGCGGCCAACTCGAGCCACGCGTCGATGGCGTGCGGCCACGCCTCGGGATTGCCGATGGGATCACCGCTGGCCAAACACACCCCGACCTCGACGCGATACGTGACCGCAGCCTTGCCACTCGGGGCGAACACGACACCCTTGTCGCGTCGGGTGGCGAAATAACCGAGGGAGTCGTCCGCTCCCCATTTGTCGAGGAGGCCGCGCAGTGCCGACTCGTCGCTACCCGTCAGCGCATTGGTCGAGCGCTGCGACCGAAACAAGGTGACGACGGCAGCGAGCAAGGCGAGTGCGCCGAACAGACCGAGCAAAGTATTGACGAAACCGTGTGTGCGACCGCTGAATTGCTCGTTGTCTACCGTCGCCAACGCTGTTACGCGGTTGAAGGCCCACAGGAACGTCTCGTTCTCCGGCAGTGTTCCGGGGAACAGCGCGACCAGAGCCCAGCCGAGCAGAGTCCCGATGGTCGCGCCCAGGACGAGAACTCCGAGGGCTTTCCATATCGCGCCGCGTCGTACGCGGGTGTAGAACTCCTTGCGCGCCGCCACCAGAATGCCGATGATGACGACGTGCACGCCAAGGGCAACCCAGGCGCCGGCGTTCTTCTCTTGGATACCCTCGGCGAGATTGGTAAGCGCGAAGAGCACGAGATAGAGCGTCAGGAACCACCACGCGATGCGCTTACGGCTTGCCAACGCTGCCGCGGTGAGACCGAGGACGAGCGCCCACGCCAGAGAGGTGTCCGGGGCATCGATGTAGAAATTGTCGACGTACTCTCGCGGTACTCGTATGGCTTCTCGCAGCGCCGGGGAGATACTCCACAAAAACACCAGCACAGCGAAAGTGCCGAGAATCAGCCCGGCGATGTGTGGAACCTGGGCCAGCCGGCCGTGTTCGGGCGGCGCGAAGGCCCGGGCGGGCTTCTCCTCCGCGCGGGCGGACTTCTCTGGTGACACCGATGTGCTCGTCAAGCCCACTCCTGCCGTCAGCGTTGCCAACTACCCAACTACTCAGGGGCAACGGTAACGCCGAGAGCAGGTTCAGGGGGGATCATTCGACAGTCGAGGGCCTACCGGGTGCTGGTTAGGAGGCTTTCCAGGACCGCCAGCTCAACTTTTCGACGATGATTGCCGGCCCCTCCGGGCGCGCGGAAGCGTATTGGTCGTACTTCTCCACGAGGGCGTCGATTGCGGCTCTGCCCTCGTCGGAGTGAGCGTCGACGACACGGGCCGATCCGCTGGCGCGAACCCACCACAGGTTGTCCCACTCGTTCTCGTAATTGTCGACGATGAGGCCGACGGCCGGGTCGGCGCGGATGTTGTCCAGTCGCTGGAGTTTACGGGTGGATTTCGGCTTCCAGTCGATGGCGGTGACGATGCGATCGTCGACGACGGCGAACACGACAGGCACGAGATGTGGAGTGCCGTCGGGGTTGATCGTCGACAGGATTGCTCGGCGCGCGGCGGAAAAGCGGATGGTGTCGTCGGCGATCTTCACAGTTGATTCCTTTCTCGATCCGGGGTGCGTACGAAGCTGGCGCGCGGTCATGCAGAGGCGCTGCGTCCGCCGTCCCGACATAGGACGCTCTCGAGCTGGACGGCTGTCATCGGACGACCGAGAAGGTGGCCTTGTCCGAAGGTGACTCCCATGTCGGTGCAGGAAGCCATTTGTTCGGGCGTTTCGATTCCTTCGACAACAGTGTCCTTGCCGAGGTCGTGCGAGACGTCGACGACAGCTTTGCACAGCGCGGAGATGGCGCGTCTGCGCTGAAGGTTCTTGCTGTCGAGGTGCTGGGTGAGTGACTTGTCGATCTTGAGGATGTCGACGGGCAGGGTTGCTAGGCGTTCGAGCGAGGAGAAGCCAGAGCCGAAGTCGTCGATCGCGACGAGAACGCCGTGTCGGCGCACGTCGAGGAGTTGGTACTGCACGGCGTCGACGTTGTGCAGCGATTTCGATTCTGCCAGTTCGAGTACGACGCGTCCGGGCTCGATGCCGAGTGAGTCGATGACGTCGATGACATCGGTGGCCAGCGTTCCTGCGGCAAAGTGCAGTGGGCTGACGTTGATGCCGACCTGCGCCGCGATACCGCGATGTTGCCAGGAGGCGATGGTCCGGCCGACCTCGTTCAGAATCCAGTTGCTCAGCGGGATGATGAGGCCGGCGTCTTCGGCGAGGGGGATGAAGGTGTCGGGCATAAGTAGACCGAGGTCGGGGTGATTCCACCGAATGAGTGCTTCGGCGCCGATGACGATGCCGGAGGACACTTCGACGATGGGCTGGTAGAGCATCTCGAGTTCGTGTTCGGCCATGGCCACCCCGCGCAAGCGTTCGAGAATTTCCAACCGAGTGCGGTTGCTGTCACGCAGGTCGGTCGAGAACACCTGGTGGCTGCTGCGTCCGAGCGATTTGGCCGCGTGCATCGCCGTGGTTGCGTCGTGAATGAGTTGAACCGGGTCGGTGTTCTCCGCGTCGGAGGTGGCCACGCCCACGCTGGCAGTGACGGTCAGCTTGCGAGTGCCGAGCTCGAACGACGGCTCGAGGACGCTGGCGAACCCGGCGGCAAGCGCGCGTGCAGCGATGGATTGACATCCGCGGGCGATGACCACGAACTCGTCGCCGGTGAGTCGACCGAGGGTGTCACTGGGGCGCGTCGACGCATCGATTCGGTGTGCGACGAGGCGGAGCAGTTGGTCACCCTGTGTCGGCCCGAGAGCGTCGTTGAACTCTTTGAATCCGTCGATGTCGACGAGCAGGACGCTGACCTCGTTGTCGGTGGTGCGTCGCTGCAGTTCGCCTCGCAACAGCGTTTCGATCTCGTCCCGGCTGGCCAAGCCTGTCAGCGAGTCCTGCCGCGAAGGCTCACCCAGCTCCGCCGCAAGAGCGGTGATGTCGGTGTGGGTGATGTAGAGGCCGTTTCCGTCGGCGAGCAGCGCGGCTCGCATGCGGTACCAGTAGTTGTTTTCGTGCGTGGACCAGCGGAAGTCGAAGGTATGCATCGCCGAGTCACCGGCCACGAGTCCCTGGAGTCCGGTCAGGACGATTGCGGCGTCCTGATTTCCGGACTCGGCCTCAGTGCGCCACATATCGAAGTAGTTTTCGCCCGGAACGTAGCGCGAACCACCCGGCCAACTGCCCCAGAACTGATCCCACTGTTGGTTGACCAGCACAATGGTGCCGTTGGTGTCGAGTACAACGGTTCCAGCAGGGACTGCGTCGAGCATGGTTTGGGCGAGTTCGTCGGTCCATTCGCTTCGACCGTTGCCGAGCCGCTCGGTCGTAATGTCCAGGGCCCAGATTGCGTAGCCACCCGAGCCTGGGTTGACCTTGTACGACAGCCACTTCTGCAGTGCGTACGAGAAATCTTCGACTACGCCGGACCAGCCGGGGAGGCTGCACTTGGCAAGAAACTCTGCCCGAGCGGCTTCGTTGAACCACGCTTCGAGTTCGCGTCCGAGGAGGCGGTCGCGCGTCGTCCCTAGCAAATGTGCAGCTGCAGGGTTGGCGTAGGTGATGACAAGGGAGACGTCGACGAGCAGGAGAGCTTCGGGGATCGACTCCAGCGTGTCACGTGATGCTGAATGGGGATCGTCGATCAGGGGTAAGGGCATGGAAGGATCTCGGTTCATCTTCCCCCCCCTGTGACCGGTCGGCCACACGCAATAATAGCGCGGAAGTCTGCTTTTGCGCCAAAAACAGGGAGATCACCTTGTTTTGATGGACGCTTGAACTACTTCTGATGACGTAAGTCCGAAAAGCAGCTCAGGCCGAACCGACATTGGCCGGCACCAACAACCGCTGAACCATGCACTGGAGAACGTCGATCCCGTCGGTCGACAATATGGACTCCGGATGGAACTGAACGGACGCGAATCCGGCGCCGCGCAGCGCGTTGACGCCCTGCAAATCCATCGAGGATTCCACCCCTGAAATCTCGCCCGGCTGCGCGGCGAATGCGTTGTAGAAACCGAGTGTCCGACGCTCTCCGAACAGCTCGACCTCCCGCTGAACTCCTTGCTGCGGACGAGAAAGCGCGACGACGTCCAGCCCGAGAATCCGCGCGAGAACCTGGTGGCTCAGGCAGATCGCGAGTAGCGGTGCGCCGGTGTCGAGTCGAGCGCGGACGGCCCGCTCGACCGCACGAATTCGGTTGTCGAGAACAAGGTTCGGATCCCCGGGCCCCGGTCCACACACCAGCAGGTCGGCGTCGGTGCCGGAGTACTCTTCCCACCGAAGAACCGACACGTCCATGCCGAGGTGGCGGAGCTGGTGGGCGATCATCGCCGTCCACTGATCCTCGAAATCGACGACGACCGCGGTACGGCCCAGCAGTTCGGGCAGCACGACGAGCGGCTGCTGGTCGAGCCAGAACGACGCCAGCTTGTCGTTGCGCAACGCCAACGCGTCGGTGACGCCCGGGTAGGTGTCGAGCTGGACAGCGTCCGTTCCTTGTGGACGTGCTGTTTCGACACCGAGAGCGGCGAGTACGCCGCCGAGCTTCGAACGTGTTTCGGCCACTTCGTGTTCGGGTACCGAGTTGCGCACGAGGGTGGCGCCTGCCGAGACCTTCAGCTCACCGGAAGGGGAGATCTCGCACGTGCGGATAAGTATCGGCGCGTCGAGTGTGCTCACCCCGTCGGTGCCGCCGAACAGTGCCAATACGCCGGAATAGTAACCGCGCCCGGTGTTCTCGTAGCGCTTGATGACACGCGCGGCGTTCTCGATCGGTGAACCGGTGACAGTGGGTGCGAACATCGTCTCCCGCAGGATCTCGCGGGGATCCAGCGCACTGTCTCCCACCAGGATGTACTCGGTGTGCGTCAGATGACCCATCTGTTTGAGGCGCGGACCGATGACGCGGCCACCGTTTTTGCAGATGCGGCTCATCATCTTCAGTTCCTCGTCGACGACCATGAACAGCTCGTCGTTTTACTTCGCATCCCCGAGAAAGTCGAGAACGCCTGCGCCCGAGGGGCCTTCGACAGGGTGGCGGTAGGTACCGCTGATCGGATTCATGATCGCCGTCGTGCCATCGAATCCGACGTGCCGTTCCGGGGTCGCACCCACGAGCGTGATCTGCGGTGTATGAACGAAAAATGTCCAGTACGAACCCGATTCACCGACCAACAGTCTTCGGAAGATCTCGAGTCCACTGGCGATCGGATCGTCCAACTGGGCCCGAAAGTCACGACGAATGACGAAGTTCGCGCCCGCACCCCGGCCGATCTCGTCGGTGAGCACCCGCTCCACGACCGCAGCGTACGCGTCGTCACCGGGCTCGAAACGGCCGTCGAGAAGGCTCAGTTCGGCGCTCGGAAGTGCGCCGAGTACCTCCTCGATACTCAGCAGGGCATGCTCGCGGACCTGCAGGCACTGCAGCGGTGATTCGTCGTCGTGGCATATGAAACCGCGTTCGGTGACCTGCCGAAATGGGACCAGTGCCAACACGTCGGGGCCGTCGGCATGCGGATTCAATGGAATGTCGGCGAGAGATGCGACATCGGTGACATCACCGATCAGAACGTCGACACCGTGTTCGCGGCTCACAATCGCGAACGGTACGGACCCGGTGAGAGCTTTCTTCAAAACTTTGGAGGTCGGAGCTTCGTGCACGTCGATCAGCCTTTCGGATTCGCACAAGGCTGCCCGCCGAGGGGCCGAGACAACAAAAATGGCCACCTCGAAAGGCGGACACGGTTGGAAGTACGAAAAGGTGTGGGCGCCTAGGAGAGCCACCACCATGATCCTTCAACGAGTAG
>JBBPZN010000109.1:0-7010 GCA_038198705.1 Mycobacteriales bacterium | reverse complement strand
CGCTTCGACACGCCCCGCCCGGCTCGCTACGCCGAGCCCAAGCCGAATCGCACTCTTGAATCGAAAACGGAGTAGTTACCCATCATGAGCGAGAACACACCCGACGTCGTAGATGCCGCCGGCTCACCCATCGAGGATCCCACCGCGTCGTGGAGCTTCGAAACCAAGCAAATCCACGTAGGCCAGAGCGCTGACGGCGTCACACGCGCACGTGCGCTACCGATCTACCAGACGACGTCGTACACCTTCGACAGCACCGACCACGCTGCTGCGCTCTTCGGACTCACCGAGCCCGGCAACATTTACACCCGCATCATGAACCCGACGCAGGATGCCGTGGAGCAGCGCATCGCAGCTCTGGAGGGTGGCGTCGCGGCGCTGCTCTTGGCCTCCGGACAAGCTGCCGAGACTCTCGCAATTCTGAACATCGCCGAAGCAGGCGATCACGTAGTCTCGAGTCCGCGCTTGTATGGCGGAACGTACAACCTTTTCCACTACACATTGCGGAAACTGGGTATCACCGTCAGCTTCGTCTCCGATCCGGACGATCTCGAGCAATGGCGCTCCGCGATCACACCGAAGACGAAGGCGTTCTACGGTGAAACGATCTCGAACCCGAAGAACGACATCTTCGACATTCCCGGAGTCTCGAAGATCGCGCACGAGAACGGCCTTCCACTCATCGTCGACAACACTGTCGCGACGCCGTATCTCATCCAGCCGCTGAAGCACGGCGCCGACATCGTCGTCCATTCGGCCACCAAGTACCTCGGTGGCCACGGCACGGCTATCGCAGGCGTCATCGTCGACGGTGGCACTTTCGACTGGACCCAAGGGCGCCACGCCAACTTCACCACTCCCGACCCGAGCTATCACGGCGTGGTGTTCGCGGACCTCGGTGCACCGGCCTTCGCCCTCAAGGCTCGGGTCCAACTGCTTCGCGACATCGGAGCCGCAGTCGCACCGTTCAACGCATTCTTGATCAGCCAGGGACTCGAGACGCTGAGCCTTCGGATGGAACGCCACGTCGAGAACGCGCAGAAGGTAGCAGCCGTCGTCGAGGCTCGCAGCGAAGTAGTGAGCGTCAATTACGCAGGCCTGAAGTCCTCCCCGTGGTTCGAACGTGGCCAGGAATTGGCACCGAAGGGGCAGGGCGCAATCGTCGCTTTCGAACTGAAGGGCGGCATCGACGCCGGCAAGAAGTTCGTCGACGCACTGAGCCTGCACAGCCATGTCGCTAACATCGGTGATGTGCGTTCACTCGTTATTCATCCCGCATCGACAACTCACTCACAGCTCTCACCCGAGGAGCAGATCGCTGCGGGTGTCACTCCGGGACTGGTGCGCCTCGCGGTGGGCATCGAAGGGATCGACGACATCGTCGCTGATCTCGAGCGCGGATTCGCTGCGGCGGCGTCTTGACCATCGGCTCAGTGCACGACGTCCGTTCGGCCGCAGGTTTTCCTGCGCCGGACGGACGGCTCGGCTACATCGACATCGGTCGGCTGGACCTGGAGAACGGCGCGTCACTGCCGCAGGTGACCATCGCCGTTCAACGCTGGGGTGAGCTGTCCCCGAATCGCGACAACGTGGTGCTCGTCGAGCATGCGTTGACCGGCGACTCGCATGTGTCCGGACCCGCCGGAGGGCCTCATGCCTTGCCTGGGTGGTGGAACGGGATGGTCGGGCCCGGCGCTCCGATCGACACGGACGAGTGGTGTGTCATCGCTTCCAACGTGCTCGGTGGTTGCGGTGGAACGACAGGTCCGTCTTCGCTGAATTCGAGCGGAGTCCCGTACGGCAGTACCTTTCCGGAGATCTCGATCCGCGACCAGGTGTCCGCGGAGATAGCTCTCGCCGATGTACTCGGTATCGAAAAGTGCGCAGCCGTGGTCGGCGGCTCCATGGGAGGCATGCGCACTCTCGAGTGGATAGTCGGATACCCGGACCGCGTCGCGTCAGCTCTGGTGCTCGCGGTCGGAGGCCGCGCAACTGCCGACCAAATCGGTACGCAGACAACTCAGATCGACGCGATCAAGTCCGATCCTGACTGGCAGGGCGGCAACTATCACGGAACCGGCCGGGCCCCACGGGCCGGACTGGGGATAGCGCGTCGGATCGCACACCTGACCTACCGAACCGAGAGCGAACTCGACCTGAGATTCGCCAATTCCGGTCAAGGCGAAGAAGATCCGTGGCAGGGCGGACGGTACTCGGTCGAAAGCTACCTACAGCACCAGGCGAGCAAGCTGGTCGACCGTTTCGACGCGAGTACCTACGTATTGCTGACCGAAGCCATGAACCGGCACGACATCGGACGTGGGCGTGGCGGATTCGACGCTGCCTTGGCCATGGCCACCGTCCCGACGATCGTCGGTGGCGTCGACTCCGATCGGCTCTATCCATTGCGGCTACAGAAGGAACTCGCCCGCGGCCTCCCGGAATGCCGCGGTCTCGAGGTCATTCAGTCACGTGATGGCCACGACGGATTTCTGACCGAAGCCAGCGCTGTCTCCGCACTCCTCGGCGAGACGATGAAGCATGCGCGCGACTCGACGGGACGCACCAGCTGAGTATTCGGCCGGACGAATACTCAGTCGGTGCCGAGCGGATCGATCGACGCCGACAGCAACACGATGGCTCCCCCGACCAACGCCATGGCCGAGACGTCGAAGGTTCTGCTTCGGACCTGCAGTAGGCCGACGCGATTCTCCGGCAAGCACAACCGGAAACCTGCGGCCGCGATCGTCGCCACACCGAAGACGAAGGCGCCTCGGCGCCACCGATCCGCAAGAACGAGAACGAGCGCCGCCGCGATGATCACAAGCACGATGACGAGCGGCAGGTTCCTGCGAATCTGGGGCCACATCGAAGGTCAGACCGCTTCTGTCGTGGTTGCGAAAGCCTGCTCGGCCCGCTCGACCACGTTCGAAAGTAGGAACGCTCTCGTCAAGGGCCCGACTCCACCCGGGTTGGGCGAGAGAAAACCGGCAACGTCGGCCACCCCGGGCGCAACGTCCCCGCGCAGTCCCTCATCCGTGCGAGTAACCCCGACGTCGAGTACTGCGGCACCGGGCTTGATCATGTCCGCGGTGACGATTCCGGGAACGCCCGCAGCCGCAATGACGATGTCGGCGCGGCGAACCTCAGCGGCCAGGTCCTTGGTCCCGGTATGGCACAGAGTGACGGTGGAGTTCTCGCTCTTGCGAGTGAGCAGCAGACCGATAGGACGGCCCACCGTCACCCCCCGACCGATGACCACAGCATGGGCCCCGTCGAGTGCTACGTCGTAGCGTCGGAGGAGGTGGACGATCCCTCGTGGAGTACAAGGCAACGCAGCCTGCTTGCCCAGGACGAGTCGGCCGAGGTTGATCGGGTGCAGTCCATCGGCATCCTTGGATGGATCGATCCGTTCGAGCGCAGCGTTCTCGTCGAGATGTTTCGGAAGCGGAAGCTGCACGATGTAACCGGTGCACTCGGGATTGGCGTTGAGCTCGTCGATCACGGCGTCGAGTTCCGCCTGTGAGATGTCCGCAGGCAGATCACGCCGAATCGAGGTGATACCAACCTTGGCGCAATCGTTGTGCTTGCCACGGACGTACGCCGCCGAGCCGGGATCATCGCCCACCAGCACCGTGCCGAGCCCGGGAACGATCCCGTGTTCTCGTAGCTTTGTCACTCGCTGAGTGAGATCGACGAAGATCTCGTCTCGGGTTGCTTTGCCGTCCAGAATCGTCGCAGTCACGGTCGCTATTGTTCCAGGTGCCGGCAGGTGGAGCGGACGCCGGTCCGCAAGTGGTCAGCCCTCGACCGAAAGCCCGTGCGCCTGGGCGTATGCGACCGCCTGTGTCAACTCAATCTTGGCACCGGTCACCGTCGCAGACATCCAGAGGTGTGCGTCGATCCGAGCCCCACGAAGATCGGCTTCTTGCATCTTGGCGCCTACGGTTCTTGCGCCACTGAGATCCACCGAACGCAATATGGCCTTGCGTAGGTCGGTGTTCACCAAGTTGGCCTCGACCATGCGGCAGTTGGTCAAGTCCATCCCGCGCATGTCGGCTCCCCCCATTCCTACCAACGTGAAGTCGACCTCGTCGAAAGTCGACGGGCGCATCCGACAATCGACAAACGTCGAGCCGATCATGGTCGAATGACGGAAGACACTGTGTTGCAGATTGGTCCGCGCGAAGGTGCAGGAGCGAAAAGCCGAGTTGACATGGACAGATTCGGTCAGATCCGTGCCGGTGAAATCACATTCCGTGAAGACCACCGCGGTGGTCTTCACGCCGCTGAGGTCGGCGTCTCGAAAGTTGCACGCCACGTACTCGCGGTCGTCCCATTGCTGTTGGTCGAGTCTCGCGTCGGAGTAGTCCTCGCCGATAATCTGTTTCTCGTGCACCTCTGCCATTGTTGCCGGTAGCGCAGATGGCAGAGTAAGCCGGGTGTTTCGCCTCATGTTCTTTCAGCCGCGTATCCCTCAGAACACCGGAAACGCGATCCGACTGGTCGCCGGCACCGGATGTGAACTGCACCTGGTCGGTCCGCTGGGCTTCGACATGTCCGAGCCCAAACTCAAGCGAGCCGGCCTGGACTACCACGATCTGGCCTCGGTGACCGTCCACGAGAACCTGCCTGCCGCCTGGGAGGCGCTGGCGCCGGAACGGGTGTTCGCCTATACCGCGCATGCCAGCAAGTTTCACGCGGACGTGTCGTATCTACCGGGCGACGTGTTGCTATTCGGTCCCGAACCGACCGGTCTCCCCGAGGAAGTGCTCATCGATCCTCTGGTCACCGAGCAGCTGCGCATTCCGATGATCGAGGGTCGACGATCGCTCAACCTTGCCAACGCGGCCGCCGTCGTCATGTACGAGGCGTGGCGCCAACACGGGTTCGCTGGGAGCGTGTGACGGTCACGTCGATTTTTCGTCTTCGCCATCCTCCCCTGACTCGACCCTCTCGCTCGACCCTCTCGCTCGACCCTCTGACTCGACCCTTTCGGTGGTGCCGCGGCGGACGATCCTGACGATGACGTAGACGACCAGAGCACCCACTGTGAGAGTTCCCAACCACGTAAATAGCCCGGCCGAGCGCCACCAGCGCGTCTCTCCCGGTGTCGACAAGCCAATTCCATCCGGCGACGATTACCTCCCAGAAGCTGTCCGGTTCAGGTGACGGCGTGAGGTCCTCGGTGCTGAATTGGACCGTGACAGTGGACAAATCCATCTGCTCCGGAGGCCGTGAACGTCGAGCCCGACGCTGGAACCTGTCCTTCCCCACTGCTCCCGCTGCACCCCGCGAGGAGAGCGAACGACCCGACCAATGCGAAGAGCACAGTGCGCTTCATCGAAGGATCGTAAGGCCATTCACCGACACCGAACGAGACCCGCGAAGGCGTGCCGAATCGTTACACGGAGTAGGGATAATTCACTGATGACCGCGGCGTAGAACCGGGGTACGGTGTGCCGCACCGACCCATTTCGTTTCCTTGAAGGAGCCCCTGTTGTTCTCCGCTTTTTCTTCGCTCGTCCGCTCAGCATCGTTCACCTCGACATCACAGGGCCTTTCACGGTCGGCTAGTCGATTGTCCCGTACCGCAGCAGTTTTCGCCGTTTCCAGCGGCTTCGTTGCTGCCGGATTCGCTGGAGCCGGCGTGGCAAATGCAGCTCCGGTGACGTGCGTATCTCCACCGTCGGCCAATCAAATTCTCGTCGACGGAACCGCGAGCTGTGGGGCAACGGCCGCGGAAGGATCGCATTCGACCGCCACGGCAGCCGACAGTGGAACGGCCGTCAGTGTCGCCGAGACCGGCGGCACCTCGAACACATACGCTACGGGATTCGGAACGGCCCTCGGCGCGTCACGCGCGGGCGGCACATCATACGCGGGCGCAATCGGCGGCGGCATCGCACATTCCTGGGCGGACGCAGGTTCGACCACCATCGCGATCGCCGGTTGGGGTTCCGGCGCAACCGCCGAAGCTGCCGGCGTCGACTGCGTCGGGCCACTGTCTCTCGCGCTGAACCTCGCCTCCGGACAGTTCTGCATACTCGGAAGTTGACCCTCGGCGCGCCTCGTGCACACTCACGAGGCGCGTTCGAGCCGACCCAATCTACGACAAAAGGTAGTAACTCCTTCTTCAGCGGTTTATGATTATTGTCACTTCCATCGTCAGGAGGATCAGTGACCGCTGTAGAGCCCAGACCTACGCTCACTGTGGAAGCGGTGCGGCCTTTCCCACCTCGAATGGGACCGAAGGGGTCGTTCATTCACAAGGCGGTGACGACGACAGATCCCAAGGTGTTGGGGATCATGTACATCGCGACTTCCATCTCGTTCTTCCTCATCGGCGGCTTGATGGCGTTGCTCATTCGCGCCGAGCTCGCGGTACCGGGCTTGCAATTCCTCTCGACGGAGCAGTACAACCAGCTGTTCACCATGCACGGCACGATCATGCTGCTGCTGTACGCGACGCCGATCGTGTTCGGCTTCGCCAACTACATTCTGCCGCTGCAGATCGGCGCCCCGGACGTGGCGTTCCCGCGGTTGAACGCTTTCTCGTATTGGCTCTACCTCTTCGGCGCGATAATCGCTACATCCGGTTTCATCACCCCCGGTGGTGCAGCTGACTTCGGTTGGACCGCATACACCCCACTTTCGAGTGCGGTGTATTCGCCGGGTGTCGGTGCAGATCTGTGGATCTTCGGTCTCGCCGTGGCTGGTTTGGGCACCATCTTGGGTGCCGTCAACATGATCACGACGGTCATCTGCTTGCGAGCGCCGGGTATGACGATGTTCCGGATGCCCATCTTCACGTGGAACATCCTGGTCACCAGCATTCTTATTCTTCTTGCCTTCCCGCTGTTGACGGCGGCACTATTGGGGGTAGCCGCCGATCGACATCTCGGTGCACATCTGTTCGACCCGGCAACCGGTGGAGTGTTGTTGTGGCAGCACTTGTTCTGGTTCTTCGGCCACCCCGAGGTGTACATCATCGCGTTGCCGTTCTTCGG
>JBBPZN010000108.1:0-79625 GCA_038198705.1 Mycobacteriales bacterium | reverse complement strand
TGGTGGTCATCGTCATGCATCACATCTCGGTCGACGGGTGGTCGATCGATCCTCTCGTCCGCGATTTCACCGTCGCCTACGCCGCCCGCTCCGCCGGGCATGCTCCCACGTGGCCGCGCCTGCAAGCCCAGTACAGCCAGTATGCGGTGTGGAACAGAGCTGTGGTCGACGCCGCCGCCGAGGGCCAATCACGTTATTGGACAGGCGCACTCGATGCGCTGGATCGGCCCAGTGCGGAACTGCCGACCGATCGCCCGCGCCCGGCCGTGCAGTCGATGCAGACAGCAGGCGTCCCTCTCGCCATCGGCACCGAAGTGCACGCCCGGATTCGTGCTCTCGCACTCGGTGAGAATGCGACGACGTTCATGGTCGTCCATGCCGCACTTGCCTTGACGCTGAGTCGCTTCAGCGACTGCGACCGCACCGTCCTGGGTTCACCCTCGGCCGGTCGCGGACACGCAGCGCTCGACGACATGGTCGGAATGTTCGTCGGCACCGTGCCCTTGGCGGTCGAGGTGGACCGCGGCGGCACCTTCACCGAACTCCTCGAGACCGTTCGGCACGCAGATCTCGACGCGTTCGCGCACTCCGAACTGCCGTTCGAGCGGATCGTCGACGCCCTGAGCACCGATCGATCCCTCGACCGTCACCCACTGTTCCAAGTGATGCTGGCATTCGACAATGCCCGCCACCAGTCGATCGAGGACCTCCCGGTCACCGTGCTGCCCATCTCCACCCACACCTCCGAATTCGACCTCAACGTCGTCGTCACCGAAACCGCCGACGGCATCGCGGGGGACATCGAGTACGCGAAAGACCTGTACGACCGGGCGACCGTCGAACGCTTCGCCGCAGCATTCATCAGTGTTCTCGAAGCAGTCGTGGAGAACCCGTCCGTCGTGGTGGGAGATATCGAACTCGCATCTCTGCCTGCGCAACCCGAGCGCCGTACGACGGGAACGCTCCTGGATGTGCTGACAGTCGAGATGCCCGACCGAATTGCACTCGACGGTGAATCGACGCTCACTTACCGCGAACTGGACAGTCGATCCAACCGGTTGGCGCGCCTGCTGATCGGCCGCGGCGCCGCACCCGAGACCACCGTGGCACTCTCGCTCGCACGATCCGCGGAGTACATCGTGGCCCTGTGGGCAGTGGTGAAGTCCGGCGCTGCGTTCCTTCCGGTCGATCCGAGCTACCCGGCTTTGCGACGCCAGCAGATCCTCACCGGCACCCACCTGGGCTTCGGCGGTGCAGATGAGGGCATTGAGTGGCTCGACGAATCGGCTGCTGAGGATTTCGACGACAGCCCGCTGGTGGACGCCGACCGCACCGCAGCGGTGCACCCTGCCCACCCCGCCTACGTCATTCACACCTCGGGATCCACCGGCGTGCCGAAGCCCGTGACGGTGACGCATGCGGCTGTGTATGCACTTGCGCAGCAGGTAGTTTCACGCTACGACGTCACCGCTTCCTCGCGGGTGCTGCACGGGTACTCGACGAACTTCGACGCAGCCGTGCTGGAACTGGTGCTGGCCTTCGGAGCTGGTGCCACCATGGTTCTCGCACCCACCGAGATGCTCGACGGGGACGAGATGGCTCGGTTCCTCACTGCCCACTCCGTCACCCACTACCTGTCCACACCCGCCGTGCTCGCCACCGTCCCCCCGGTTGCCGGTGTCACCACCGTGGCCGTCGGCGGAGACGTACTCGGAAGCGCAGTGGTCGACGCCTGGGCACCCGGACGGCGAATGCTCAACGCGTACGGCCCTTCCGAGGCCACCATCGTCGCCACGCTGACCGACCCACTCGACGCCGGAGATCGCGTCACCATCGGCACACCGCTGCCGCACGTGTACGCACTCGTGCTCGACACTCGCCTACGGCCGGTCCCGGTCGGTGGCGTCGGCGAGCTGTACCTCGGTGGCATCTCGATTGCGCGCGGCTACCGTGCCCACGCCGCGCTGACCGCGGAACGCTTCGTCGCAGGCCCCAGCGGACAGCGGCTCTATCGGACCGGCGATCTCGTACGCCGTCAGGATTCCGGGGTCCTCGACTACCGTGGCCGCAGCGACTCCCAAGTCCAATTGCGCGGGGTACGCGTCGAACTCGGCGACGTCGAATCCGCTCTCACCGCACATCCTTCGGTCCAGGGCGCCGTCGCCGACGTCCGTGACGGCCGAATCGTGGCCTGGGCGGTCGGGGCCGAGGAGCGCGAACTCACGCCGTGGCTACTCGAACGGCTTCCGCTGTCGATGGTGCCCGCCGTGATCGTCGCAGTCGATCGCATCCCCGTCACCGCCAACGGCAAGGTCGACCTCTCCGCACTTGTTGCACCGGCCCCGGTGGCCGGAGACCTCTCGGCAGCCCGAACGCTGGCCGAGGGCGTCATCCTCGGGATCTTCGCCGACGCCCTCGACGTCGTGGATCCCGCCGCCGACGCCAATTTCTTCGTCCTCGGCGGTGATTCGCTGAGTGCCACGCGTGCAGCCGCACGCATCGGCGCCGCGTTGGGCACCCACATTCCGGTTCGGACCTTGTTCGAAGCGCCGAGCGCCCGCGCCCTCGCTGCGGCACTCGACATGCTGTCGGAGGCGTACATCAGCCCGCCGGAACTGGTGCATCGGGCGCAGGCCCGCGATCATGGCGTCCTGTCTCCCGCCGAGCGACGGGTGTGGTTGCAGAATCGGTTCGACCCCACCTCTGCCGCCTACAACATCGCGTTCGCACTGCCGCTACCCGCGGACACCGACCTCGCGGTTCTGCGGGCCGCGATCGTCGACGTGCTCGAGCGTCACCTACCGCTGCGCACCGTCTACCCGTCCACCCCGGACGGCCCGGTCGCCATGCTGCTCGACGCCGAGATCGTCGTCTCCTCGATCGACGATCGCCACGCCGATGCGAAGCTGCTGGCCGAAACCGGATTCGACCTGACCGTCGAGCCACCCGTGCGGCTCAACGTCGTACGCAATGTCGTACACAATGTCGTACAGAGCGGCGGTGAGATGTCGTTGGTGGTCGTCGCCCATCACATCGCCGTCGACGGGCTCTCGCTCGCCCCGCTCGCGCGCGACGTCTCCATCGCGCTGACCGCCAGGCGGGCCGGGGTGCAACCCGAGTTCACGCCCCTGACAGTCGATTACGCCGACTACCGCCTGTGGCAGCAGGACGTGCTGGACTCGGTCGCAGCCGAACAGCTCGCCTACTGGCGGCGCACCCTTGCCGGACTGCCGGACTACCTCGAGCTGCCGACCGGCACCCCGAACTCCTTCGAGAACGCGGCACCCATCGCGTTCGAACTCGACGCTGCCACTCTCGCCGACCTCCGCGGACTCGCGAACCGGCTGGGCGCAACGCTGTTCGTGGTGATCCACGCTGCCCTGGCCGCCGTGCTCGCCGAAGCCAGCGGCACCGCCGACATCGCCATCGGCACCCCGGTATCGGGACGCTCCGAACCCGCGCTCGACGACCTGGTCGGCATGTTCGTCGGTACCATCGTGCTCCGGACCGACGTGGCACCGAACAAGACGTTCGAGCAGTTCGTCACCGACGTCCGCGACCGCGACCTCGACGCCTTCGCGCACTCGGCCGTGCCCTTCGACTGGGTCGTCGAAGCCGTGGAACCGACCAGGGTCATCGACTCCCATCCGCTGTTCCAGGTGCTCCTCGCCGTCGGCGCGCTGGAGATCCCGACCTTCGAACTCGGCACCGGTAAAGTATCGCCGCAGCGAATCGACATCTCCGAGAATCAGTTCGACCTCGAAGTCGTCATCGAGCACACCGTCGACGGATTGCGCGGACAACTCGGCTACTCTGGCGATCGCTTCGAGCGCTCAGTGTGCGTCGCTCTCGCCGAACGGCTGAAGTCGGTGCTCCGACTCGTCGCCGCACGCCCGGACATCGAACTCGGCAGCCTCGACTTCCTCGCAGCCCGCCCGGACGTCGTCTCGCACACCGACGGGGCCGAAGATCACTACACCCTCGGCACCCTCGTGCGCCGGACCGCCGAGACCTGGCCGGACGCAACAGCCGTCGTCGACGGCGGCGAATCGCTGACGTATGCCGAACTGGACCGTCGCTCGAATGTGCTGATGGACAGCATCATCGCCGAAGGTGCGGGGCCGGGAACTCTGGTTGCCGTCGCGCTACCGCGATCCGCCGATCTCGTTGCGGCACTGTGGGCCGTCGCCAAGAGCGGGGCCGGCTACCTACCGATCGACCCGAACCATCCGGCCGCGCGCATCGAGGAAATCCTCGAACACGCCCAGCCCGTCACCGGCATCACCAGGGCGTCCCTCGCTCCCGTCGGTGGACGATGGGTGACGGTCGACGGCCTGGCGAGTTCCCCCGAGCCGGCCTTGCTTCGCTCCTACTTCGAAGACACGGCGTATCTCGACGACACCGCGTACGTCATCTACACCTCGGGTTCGACGGGCGCCCCCAAGGGCGTGCGGGTGACACATCGGGGAATCGCGGATCTGGTATCGAGTCAACGCGATACGTTCGGAGTCGATACCGAATCTCGGGTACTGCAGTTCGCATCCCCAGGTTTCGATGCCTCGATCTTCGAAATGCTCCTCGCCTTCGGCGTCGGCGCTGCCGTGGTAGTCGTGCCTGCCGAGGTCTACGCGGGCCGTGAACTCGAAACGTTCATCACCAGCACCGCCGTCACCCACGTGTGCCTGACCCCGACCGTCCTGCAGATCACCGACCCGGCGTCCACTCCGACCGTCGACGTCGTCATCATGGCTGGCGAAGCAGCCAATACCGAACTGGTACAACGCTGGTCGCACAGCAGCACCGTGTTCAACGCCTACGGGCCGACCGAGGCCACGGTCATGGGAACCTGCACGCCCGCACTGAAACACCTCGCTGCGGTGACCATCGGCGGACCGGTGCGCGGGTTCGACGCCGTCGTCCTCGACGCACGGCTGCGGCCCGTACCGGACAACGTGGTGGGGGAGCTGTACCTCGGCGGCCCAGGGCTGGCCGAAGGGTATCTGTCCCAGCCCGGACTCACCGCAAGCCGCTTCGTACCGAACATGTTGGGCAGCAACGGTAGTCGGTTGTACCGCACCGGTGATCTTGTTCGGTGGGTGGATCATCGGGGTGCCCGCGAGCTCGAGTACCTCGGACGTGTCGATTCGCAGGTCAAGATCCGCGGCCATCGCGTCGAACTCGCGGAGGTGGAAGCGGCACTGCTGCGGCATCCCGACGTCGAACAGGCCTGCGTCCTCGGGCACGATCACTCGTTGGCCGCCTACATCGCCGGCGACACCGATGCCGGCATAGTTCGCGAATTCCTCACGCGCACAATCCCTTCTTACATGGTTCCCGGTTCGGTCACCGTCGTGGACACACTCCCGATGTCGATCTCCGGGAAGGTCGACGCGCGAGCACTACCCGAGCCCGCGCTGGCGACCGTCGTGCATCTTGCGCCGTCGACTCCGCTGGAGTGGAGCGTGCGGGCGGCGTTCGCGGAGGTTCTCGAGATCGACCCCGACCGTATCGGCGTCGACGACAACTTCTTCGACCTCGGCGGACACTCGCTGTCAGTGGTGCGCGTGATGGACAACCTCGGCGACGAACTCGGACGTCCGGTACCCGTCAGCTGGCTGTTGACGCACCCGACCGCGGCGTCGTTGGCGGCCAAGCTGGACGGACTCGGCGACGCCGGCGACGACGTTTTCGATGTCGTACTGCCATTGCGGGTCGAGGGTGAACGAGAGCCACTGTTCTGCATCCACCCTGCCATCGGCATCGCGTGGAGCTACCTGTCCTTGCTCTCGGTCACCGACCGACCGCTCTACGGGCTCCAGGTTCCCGGCATCGCCAGCGGTGAAGCCTCGCCTGCCTCGATCGACGCGTTCGCGGCCCGATATGTTCGGGAGATCCGCGCAGTTCAGCCCACCGGGCCCTACCACCTGCTCGGGTGGTCACTCGGTGGCGTGATCGCGCATGCCGTCGCGACCATCCTGCAGAGCTTGGGGGAGGAAGTCGCGCTACTCGCATTGCTCGATCCGCAGCTGAGCGTTCCTACGGACGCCCCTGCCGACGCCGTCGACTTCGGTGTCGAAGATCTGGCGCGCCAACTGGGAGTAAGCGGGTCCTCGTTCGAGGATGTCGTGACGCAATTGCGTTACACACGAAGCGAACTCGCATTCCTTACCAGCGACCATCTCCGCAGAATGTATGCCCCGGTAGTGGCTGCTCCGCGGTGGGTGGCTGCACACCGACCCCGAATCTACGACGGCGACGTCGTGTACTTTGCGGCCCGTGGATCACACGGTGCGCAGCAGTGGGAACAGTACGTCGGCGGCCACCTCTCGGTCATCCGCATCGATGCTGAACACGAAGACCTGCTGGGTGAAGCATGCGCCCACACCATAGGCCGAGCAATCGGCAGCACCTCTGTCGCGGAAGGCGTGGCGTGATGAACCGATCCAGCGCTGTCAAGAAGCTCGAGCCGTACGTCGACAATGTGCAGGCGCATTACGACCTGTCCGACGAGTTCTTCGAGCTGTTCCTCGATCCGAGCATGACCTATAGCTGTGCGTACTTCGAGCGCGAAGACATGACGCTCGAGCAAGCGCAGCTGGCAAAGATCGATCTCGCGCTGGGCAAGCTGGACCTGCAGCCCGGGATGACACTGCTCGACGTCGGGTGCGGCTGGGGCTCGTTGGCCAAGCGTGCAGTCGAGAAGTACGACGTCGACGTCATCGGCTTGACGTTGAGTCGGAACCAATACGACCACGCGCGTAACACTGTGGCGGACCTGGCGAGTGAGCGCACGGTGGATATCCGTCTGCAGGGCTGGGAAGAATTCGACGAGCCCGTCGACCGCATCGTCAGCATCGGAGCATTCGAACACTTTCGGCGTCAGCGATATTCGGCGTTCTTCGACAAGTGCCGCTCGGTTCTCCCCGCCGACGGTCGAATGCTGCTGCACACCATCGTGATGCGCCCCCTCGCGGAAGTCATCGCAAGCGGTGTGGAGTTCACCCGCGACGACGCGCACTTCGTGCGATTCATCATGCGCGAGATATTTCCCGGCGGACAGTTGGCGTTGTCGGACATGGTGACCAAGAAGTCCACCGAGGCCGGATTCCGTGTAGAGCGCGAGCACGCGCTCGGACCGCACTACGCACGCACACTCGACGAATGGACCGAGCGGCTCGTCGCCGCACGGTCGCAGGCCATCGCCCTGTCGTCGGAAGAGAACTACGACAGGTACATCCACTACCTCACCGGATGCTCATCGCGCTTCAAGGACGGGCGCATCGACGTCGTGCAATTCACCCTTGCGCCGGAAGTGGTGCCCGTACGAACCGAGTGAGCCTGCGTACCAAGACATCAATCCATAAGTTTTAAGCTCGACCGAAAGATATTAGGGAGCCAAGTGGAAATCCAGGACTACCTCCAGATCCTGCGAACGCGGTGGATGATCATCGTCGTCACCGTTGCCGTCGCCATCCTGGGCGCACTAGCGGCCTCACTTCTCACCACGCCGACTTACCAGTCGTGCAGTCGAGTCTTCGTCTCCACCTCCGGTGGGTCGACAGTGAGCGAAAGCTATCAGGGCAACCTCTTCGCGCAGCAGCGCGTCGCGTCGTACTCCGAGCTCGTCAAGGGTGAAACGTTGGCCGCCCGCACAATCGACGAACTCGGCTTGACCGGCATCACACCTGCCGAATTGGCGGCCAAGGTCACCGCCACGTCCACCCCCGACACTGTTCTCCTCGACACGTGCGTCGTGGACACCAATCCCGGAACCGCACGCGATATCGCGAACTCACTCGGGACCCAGCTGACCACCCTCGTCCGCGAACTCGAAACTCCAGAAGACGGCGGCGCGCCTGCCTCGAGCGTCCGAGTGGTCGAGCAAGCTCAGGAATCTGCTTCACCGATCAGCCCGAAGACGACCCGCAACCTTGCCCTCGGAGCCGCAGTGGGTCTGCTCCTCGGTATCGCGCTTGCAGTCCTTCGCGACCGGCTCGACAACACCATCAAGACTCGCAAGAAGCTCGAAGCTGCTGCCAACACAGCACTTGTCGGCAGCATTCCCTACGACAAGGCATTCAAAGAGTCCTCGATCGTCTCCTTCGGTGCAACACATTCGGTGAGCGCCGAAGGCTTCCGTGAACTGCGTACCAACCTGCAGTTCCTCGAGGTCGATCATCCGCCGCGCGTCATCGTCGTCACCAGTGCAGTGCCCGCCGAGGGCAAGACGACCGTCGCGGTCAACCTCGCGCTCGCTCTCGCCGAAGCAGGCCACCGCGTCGTGCTCGTCGAAGGCGATCTACGACGCCCCCGCGTATCGAAGTACCTCGGGCTCATCGGCTCGGTCGGCCTGTCGACCGTCCTCGCCGGGCAAGCAGACATCTCCGATGTCCTCCAGCCCAGCAGCTACGAGGGACTCGACGTCCTCGCATCGGGACCATTGCCGCCGAACCCGTCGGAACTGCTCGGATCGGAAGCTTCACGTCGCGTCATCGAAGAACTGCGTAAGAGCTTCGACTACGTGATCATCGACGGTGCACCACTGCTGCCGGTCACCGACTCGGCACTGCTCACCACGCACAGTGACGGCGCGCTGATCGTCGCACGCTTCGGGCACACCAGCGAAAGCGAAGTGTCCCGGGCCGTCGGCAATCTCGAGACCATCGGCGCCCACGTTCTCGGCGCTGTCTTCACGATGATGCCCCTGACCCGCAAGGGTGGCGACGGCTACTCGTACTACTACGAGACCGACAAGACCATCGAACGTCAGACGCCGAGCCCGGTCACCCCGGGAACGGTCTCTGCACAGTGGTCAGCACCCGAAGGACCAAGTGCTCCTGTCTCGACGCAGAAGGCCGACGTCTCGGCGCCCACCACCGCCACTTCGGGTCGGCGGCGCCGAGAATGAGACGTGCGATGGCCGCAGGAGCGGCGGCTGCTGCGGCCATCGCGTTCGGCACAGGAGCACTCGTCGGGCCGACCGCCTGACCTCGGCGCTGGGCCGGTCGGAACGACTGTCGCCTCGGGACAACCTTCGTCGGCGTCGCCAGCCACGCCCCTGAGCCCTCGGTATCTGTGGTGATGGGCATGGTGTTCCAGTTGCGTCCGATATGCGTGGGATTCCGTCCGTAGAAGGCGTAATTGGAACACCATGCTCACGTGCGGGGTGCCTCGGCCTTCATAAAGGCCACGAAGTCCGCCGGGTGGTCGAGACAGAGACTGACCTGTCCGACCGAACCGGCCTGCCGATACTTGGGTATGAGCGCAGGCAACTGTGCGTCGACCTGTCTGCGGAGCGTGATGTCGACCGAGGTGCCGTTCGCGTTGGGGAGAAATAGGCGCCCGTCACGAATGGTCGGTGTGGTCTCGGAGAACCGGCGAACCAACGCGACGGATGCAATATCGTTGCGGCACAGCGAGAGAACCGTAGACCCCGACTGACGCAACACGAGGTGTGTATCGGTCACATAGTGCGGGTGCACACGATGGACTGCTATCAAGCCCAACAGCGCCACCAAGGACCAGATGGACACGACCGCGAAAAGTAGTCGGAGCCATGGCCAAGGCAGGACCAGGTGCAGGACCACTATCTCGACAAGGGTTGCCACTCCGAAAGCGGCGGGTATCGCGAGGGTGCCCTGGTGTGCAACGAGCGGAACCCCATCCTGCGGAACGTCGGTGTGTCCCCGAATCCACCTCCACACCGATAAGTAAGCGCGCATCATCGATCCTCATGCGGAACGGCTGTCCACCGTCGTTGAACTCGCGCAACCACCTCGCGCTGCGCAGGGTCGGGAATGATGTCCTCGAGTGTCATCACCGGGCGGTTGTCGGGTGAATTCTCCGGCGCTCCCGCGAACCCGTCGGGGTAGAGCGAAATCAGGCTCTGGGCAACATGATCGATCTCGACTTCTGCCGACGCGGGATCTCGTCCTTCCAACCGGGTCCAGTCCGATAACGCCGTCAAATAGCTGCTTCGGCGTACGTCGTCAGCAAGCATGGATACATACGAGGACAGCAAGTCATCCGGTGCGCGACCAGATATGGCAAGCAGTTCGAGCATGTCGCGTTCACGTCGAAGGCTTGCGGCCAAACCCGAATCTGTGGAGTTGTCGATTGCGCTGTCGAGTGCCTCGGCAAGATCGGGCGGGAGTGCAGACAACTCCGCTCCCGATGCGGCACGTTCGAGCATCACGGCCAAACGAGCATGTCGGGCAGCGAGCTTGGCCTGTTCAGCTTCGATCCCGGCGATCAAGGCAGTGAGATCCGTGACGGTGTCACTCTTGTCCTCGCGGCCGGCACTGACCGACAGCACCGTCTCCACGGATCCCAGTGGTACCCCGGCGTCGGCGAGCCAACGAATCCTCATCAATCGAATCAGATCGTCGAGGCGATACTCCCGGTAGCCATTCGGTAGTCGCGGGGGTTCCTTCATCAACCCCAGACGGTGGTAATGCCGCACGGTTCGTGGGGTGGTCTCGGCGGCCTCCGCCAACTGACTGATTCTCACGCCATCAGTGTCGACTATGACGCTGCGTCAAGGTCAAGGGTTTGGCGGACGCAACCCCTGAGAGTGGGTTACACGATCCGGTGCTGCGAGCGATCCGAGGACGGGCGGGATCGGTCGGCGTCGACGAACATCTGGAGGAACGACGTCGGCCGGAACTCATCGAGGTCCGATGACGCGTGACTGATGTCGAGGGTGCGGGGGAGATCGCGATCTATCATGGGGGCCTCCTGATTCGGCTGAACGGGACGGTCTTATCGGGGGAGGAATGAAGGTGGAAGGTGGTCGACGAGAAGTGCAGCAGCACCGAGGGATTCGATGACCATCCGCGCCGGGCGGGTGGGGGCGAACACACGCACGCTGCCGTCGGACGCCAATGCAGAGGTGATGACAGCATTGACCGCGCCGGAGTACATGAACGACACCGCGGACAGGTCGATCAGCACATCCGCACCCGATGCGGTGAGCCGGTCGAGGTTGTGGCTCAAGGCAGTTCGCGATGACATGTCGAGATCGCCGGACACTCGCAGTACGGCGTAAGACGGTGAGTAGGACTCCACTTCGATCGAGCACCGCGCATTCTGGACCAACGAATCGGAGTGGCGACCTTTGAACACCAGGCGGGCGATGTCGGTAACAGTCATCCTTCGGCACCTTCCCTCGACGTTGTGCTTGTTCTACATCACAACCCTGTCAGGGCAACATCTCTCCGCTGGAACCCCGCGGTCACGATATGGCCACCGAGATGTAACGAACCGATAACTACGTCCTCGTTAGGGCGCCTGAACTGCGCGCCGCCGCCCGGTATCGCGGGACTTATTGCACAGTGAGCCAATGGACTGCCCGTGGACCGACCGGTCGGAGCGCGTCTCAGCTTTCCCGAGCGGTGGACCCCCGGGAGAGGACTCGACTCAGGGACAGCGCGGCAGTACGCACGGCAGGGGCCAGCAACTCGGGCCGGAACTGCGCCTTCGGGACGGACACCGACAGTGCCGCAACCGGTTTGCCTGCCATCGTGACAGGAGCCGCCACGCAGCACCCACCGATCGCGGACTCTTCGCGCTCGGATGCGACACCGGTGCGTCGGACCGAATCTATCTCGAGTGCAAGCCTTTTGGGGTCGGTGATCGAATTCGGAGTACACCGCCGCAGCGGCTGGGCAAGAACCTCTGCCACCACGTCCGGATCCTCGGAAGCAAGCAGGGCCTTACCCACCGCCGTACACGTCAATGGCAACCGTCCGCCGGTGTGCGAGGGAAACGGCATCGCCGAGCGGCCGTGAATCTTCTCCACGTAGACCGCGTCGAACCGATCTCTGACGGCGAGGTGAACGGTCTGCTCGGTCACGGCGAAGAGGTCCTGCATGAAGGGGAGCGCCGCCGATCGAAGACTGTGTTTGATGGTGACACGCTCACCGAGTTCGAACAATGCCATGCCGAGCTCGAATTTGCTCCCGGTGCGCGTGAGCCAGCCGAGGTTCGTCAGGCTCACCAGCACGCGGTGGGTGGTGGACCTGGGCAGACCCGTCCGAGCGCAGACCTCGGCGAGAGTAAGTGCCGTTCCGCCGGGAAACGAGTCCAGCACCAGAGCCGACCTCTCCAACAATGACGAGCTGTCCCGTTCCATGGGACAGATCCTATGCACCGGCGAGGAGCGTGGATAACGTCTACACCAACATCGGACACGCGAAGGCGGGCAGTATATGAGCACGAAAGTTGCGGTCATCGGATCGGGCAACATCGGTACCGACCTGGTGATCAAGTTGAAAAGGATCGCCAAGAACGTCGAAATTGCCGTATTGGTCGGCATCGACCCTAATTCCGACGGACTGGCTCGCGCCAGGCGGTTGGGAGTCTCCACCGTCGACTCGGGCGTCCAGGGATTGATCGATCACCCCGAGTTCGCCGAGATCGAGATCATCTTCGACTCCACGTCCGCCCAGGCACACGTGGCCAACGAGGCAGCGCTGCGGCCCTACGGCAAGCGCCTGATCGACCTGACGCCTGCCGCCATCGGCCCGTTCGTAGTGCCAGCGGTCAACCTCGACGAGCACCTCGACGCACCGATCGTGAACATGGTGACGTGTGGCGGACAGGCGACCATCCCGATCGTCGCCGCAATTTCCTCGGTCACCGACGTGCACTACGCAGAGATCGTGGCCTCGATCGCGTCGAAGTCCGCCGGACCCGGTACACGAGCGAACATCGACGAGTTCACCGAAACCACCTCGGAAGCAATCGAAAAGGTCGGCGGAGCTGCACACGGCAAGGCAATCATCGTCCTCAACCCCGCCGAGCCGCCGCTGATCATGCGCGACACGGTGCTGGCAGTGGTATCGAACCCTGACCAGGACAAGATCCGTCAGTCGATTCTGGACATGGTCGCGAAGGTTTCGGCCTATGTGCCCGGCTACCGGCTCAAGCAGGAAGTCCAGTTCACCCAGCTCGACGACGCAGAATCCGTCGCAACCCTCACCGGTGGCGTCGAAAAAGGTCCGGGCCTGTGGAAGGTGTCGGTGTTCCTCGAGGTCGAAGGCGCCGCTCATTACCTCCCCGCATACGCGGGAAATCTGGACATCATGACCTCCGCTGCTCTTCAGGTCGCGGAGAAGCTGGCCGAGAACAAGACTCTGGAGGCTGCACGATGACTCGCCCCAACGCAAACGACGGCGCCGCGCTCTACATCCAAGACGTGACGCTGCGCGACGGGATGCACGCGATGCGTCACCGGATCACCCCGGAAAACGTCGCCCGGATCGCAAGCGCCCTGGACAGTGCAGGCGTCGACGCCATCGAGGTCACCCACGGTGACGGTCTCGCCGGCCACAGCCTCACCTACGGGCCGGGCAGCAACACCGACTGGGAATGGATCGAAGCCGCCGCCGACGTCGTTCATCGCGCAAAGCTGACGACGCTGCTGCTGCCAGGTGTGGGCACGGTGAAGGAACTCGAGCATGCATTCAAGCTCGGAGTCACCTCCGTTCGCGTCGCGACACACTGCACCGAGGCCGACGTGTCGGCACAGCACATCGGCAAGGCACGCGAACTGGGCATGGACGTGTCCGGCTTCCTGATGATGTCGCATCTCGCCGATCCCGCCAAGCTCGCCGAGCAGGCCAAGCTGATGGAATCCTATGGCGCGCATTGCGTCTACGTCACCGACTCCGGTGGCCGTCTGACGATGGACGGTGTACGCCAGCGAGTGCGCGCATACCGCGACGTCCTCGACCCGGAAACCCAGATCGGCATCCACGCCCACCAGAACCTGTCGCTGTCGGTAGCGAACTCGGTTGTGGCGGTAGAGGAAGGCGTCATGCGTGTCGACGCCTCGCTCGCCGGTCACGGCGCCGGTGCAGGCAACTGCCCGATCGAGCCGTTCGTCGCCGTCGCAGATCTGAACGGCTGGAAGCACGGCTGCGATCTGTTCGGCTTGCAGGATGCTGCAGACGACATCGTGCGTCCGTTGCAGGACCGTCCGGTTCAGGTCGACCGCGAGACGTTGACCCTCGGCTACGCGGGCGTCTACTCGAGCTTCCTGCGCCACGCCGAGTCCGCTGCCAAGCAGTACGGACTCGACACCCGCGCGATCCTGCTCGCCGTCGGCGAACGTGGACTCGTCGGCGGTCAGGAAGACCTGATCACCGATATCGCATTGGATTTGGCTGCCGCTCGCAAGTAGTCACGCAACAAGTACCCCGGGTGTGGTCCGCTACGACAGGGACCGCACCCGGGGTTTCTGTTTTTCGGTCAGGTGGTGATCACGTGTCTGACGATCGTGTGTACGAGGTCCTCGATCGAGATATCGGGATCGAAGGCTCGTTGAACCCCGATCCCCAGGCAGAGACCCACGACGATGTCGGCCGACTTCTCGGGAGTGTCCGCCAACTCGACGTCGAGTCTGCGAGCGAAGTCGGCCAGCATGTACGCCGCTGCGGCGCGAAGTTGGCGGTTGGACTCCCTGATTTCTTCCTCGATCACAGGACTGACGCGGCCACGGGCGCCGAACTCCATTTCCAGTAGCGCCCACCGGCGGTCGCCGAAGGCGTGCTCGCACCACTGGCGAACGGCCGACTCGAACGTGTCGATGCTGGTGATGTTCACGGAGAGTTGAACAGCTTCGGTCAGCTTGTGTGCGCGGATCCCGCGAATGACATCGCGGCAGAGTTCGTCTTTTCCGCCGAAGTTCGAGTAGACGGCGCCCTTCGAGTATCCGGCTTCCTCTGCGATCCGGTCCACGGAGGTATCCGCATAGCCACGGTCGAGGAAGTGCTCGGTTGCGACGTCCAGCAGGGCCGCCCGCGTTCTTTCCCGAGACTCCTCGCGGGTCAGTCGCGCCATGCCGCCGCCTCCTTCGATTGACTTTCGGATACCAATGGTATTTCAATGCTCATGGTACTTGAACCGTCTCGATCCGAGGAGCGCATGCGAATGACCCACACTCTCGACGGTGACTACGACGCCGTCATCGTCGGCGCAGGTATGTCCGGCATCGCTGCCTACCGAGCGCTGCGTGAGGAGGGCGTGCAGAACATTCTGATCATCGAACGCGCCGCCGAGTTCGGTGGCACCTGGCGCGAGAACACGTATCCCGGATGCGAATGCGACGTGCCGTCGCCGATCTACTCGTACACCGATGCGCACAACGCCGACTGGTCGAAACTCTATGCAAACCAACAGGAAATCCAGCGCTACCTCGTCGCCACTGCCGACCGCTGGGGCGTGCGCGACGCAGTACGGTTCGGCGTCACCTTCCTCGGCGCGCACTGGGACGACGCGAACGGCAAGTGGAAAATTCGAACCGATGCCGGAGATGTCACGGCAACTCTCGCGATCGGCGCAGCCGGCCCGTGGAGCACACCGTCCGTTCCAGATCTCCCGGGGGCCGCCGACTTCGGCGGGATCACCTTCCACTCCGCACGCTGGCGGCACGACGTCGACCTGACCGGCAAGCGCGTCGTGGTCATCGGAACCGGCGCATCCGCAGTGCAATTCGTGCCCGAGATCGTCGACGCCGCCGAACATGTGACGATCTATCAGCGCACGCCGCAGTGGGTACTCCCGAAGCCGAACTACCGCCAGCCCAGGGCATTCCGCCGGCTACTGCGCCATAGCCCCGCTGTTGCTCGCATCCAGCGCGCCGTCATCTACCGCATCCTCGAACTCGTCGCGTTCGGAACCCGGCACAGCAGGGCCATGAAAATAGCGCACATCATCGGCCGTTGGCAGATCAAACGTCAGATCGACGACACCGAGCTTCGTGAGACCGTTACGCCTACATACGTTTTCGGATGCAAGCGTCCACTGTTTGCCAACACCTGGTACCCCACACTCAACCGCGCCGACGTCACAGTGCGCGCGAGCGGCGTCGCCCGCCTCACCGAAAGCGGAGTCATCGGGACCGACGGGGCCGAGGTGCCCGCCGACATCGTCATCTACGGCACCGGATTCCACATCACGGATATGCCTCTGGCAGAACAAGTATTCGACGCAGACGGGCTGAGCCTGAGCGAACATTGGCGCGGAAGCCCCAAGGCCTACCTCGGAACCACCACCCATGGCTTCCCCAACTTCGCGATCCTGCTGGGCCCGGGACTGGGGACCCTGGCGTCCGCCTTCACCGTCACCGAAACGCAGCTGGGTCTGATCCGATCCCTCGTGCGCACCACCCGCGAACTCGGCGCGGAAGTATTCGACACCCGCGCCGACGCCCAACAGACCTACAACAACGACCGAACGGACGCCCTGGCCACCACCGTCTACAACATCGGCGGCTGCACCAGCTACTTCATCGACAAAACCGGCACCAACAGCTTCAGCTGGCCCTGGTCGACAGACACCATGCGTCGACGCCTGCGGACCGCGGACCCCGCCGCATACGAATTCACCAGGTAGATCCGATGTGGGACGAGGGCGCAGCCGGAGTCATGCCACTGCCGTCGGGACGCCTGATTCGGGGGAGGGGGCTGCGCACAGCGCTGCCGGCCGGACCACAACCCGAGTTCGGTATCTACCTGACGGGTCGCGATCCGGGACCGTTCGATTGGCCGAGCCGATGGGTTCGATGGCCCGACTTCTGGCTACCACTCGACCGAACACAGTGTGCTGCAGCGCTCGAAGAAGCACTCCGCAGAGCGGAGAACGAGCGGGTCGAGATTGCCTGCGGCGGCGGTTACGGGCGAACGGGGATGGCGCTCGCATGTGCCGCCGTGCTCGACGGAATCCCGAACGTCGACGCCGTCCGATACGTGCGTGATCACTACTCACACCGGGCCGTCGAAACTCCCTGGCAGCGAAGGTTCGTCGCGCGTTGGCGTTGACGCCGGGTTTCAGTCGCGAACGAGGCGGCGAAGATCCGACCGAACGCCCCGATACACGGTGACGAGATCGGCGGACTCGTCACCACCGTCGACCTCTTCCGCCCAGCGGTCCACCGCGATTCGCAGGGTCAGCGCGGCGGTCTCGATGAGGAGTCGGGCAGTAGACGGCACGTCGAGCTTCGTCGCCACTTTCTCGGTCAGACAGGTCAGCATCACTGCGTCGGCGGCATACGCGGCGGATCGAACCTGAGCGTCCGACAAAACGAGCCGTCGAACCCGTAGCAAGCGTTCCTTACTGCCGTCGGAGGAGGTGGCGAGTCGAACGACAGAGCGTTCGTAGACGCCCTCGATCGCGTCGAGCGTGATGCGCTCAGAGGGCGAAGAGTCGAGCCATTCGGTGAACTCGGCCTCGAACTCGAAATCGGCGATCAACACCGATTCCTCCTTGGTGGCAAAGGACCGGAAGAACGTGCTCGGTGACACGCCGGCACGACGCGCGATGTCGTCCACCGTCGTCGAGGCAGCACCGTGGAGTTCGAACAAGTCCAGGGCAGCCTCCGATATCTCACGTCGGGTTTCCCTGCGCCGTCGTTCGCGCAGGTCGGGGACGACGCTGACGGCAGGATCGGTCTGATGTGCGGCCACTGGCTACCTCCTTGTCGTTCCCACTTCAACTTACCAGCGAATATCGAATTGACACTCACTGTCATGCTGCGTGAAACTATCGACAATCGTCGAATCAACCGGAGAGTTCCTTTCATGCAGACACAAGACACCGTCCCCGAGGAAGAGCTGTCCTCGGCGAGCAAGATGCTGATCAGCGTCTTGGTTGTCGCTTCCTTCGTGATGATTCTCAACGAGACGATCATGAGCGTCGCGCTGCCCAGACTCATGGTCGACCTGGACATCACCGCCACCACCGCGCAATGGTTGACCACCGGGTTCATGCTCACCATGGCGGTGGTCATCCCGACGACGGGGTACCTGTTCCAGCGTTTCACCCTGCGGCAGATGTTCATCACAGCGATGACCTTGTTCAGCGCCGGAACGTTGCTGGCAGCCGTGGCACCGGGATTCGAACTCCTGTTGGCGGGCAGAGTGATTCAGGCCGGTGGCACCGCCATCATGCTCCCGCTGCTGATCACCACCGTGCTCGGGCTCGTCCCAGTGCACAAGCGTGGCAAAATGATGGGCGTCATCTCCATCGTCATCGCCGTCGCACCTGCCGTCGGTC
The DNA here is from genome assembly GCA_038198705.1 of Mycobacteriales bacterium. Lineage (GTDB taxonomy): Bacteria > Actinomycetota > Actinomycetes > Mycobacteriales > Mycobacteriaceae > Rhodococcoides. The sequence continues at coordinate 61,568 of JBBPZN010000108.1, read as the reverse complement.
CCACCATTTCCGGCGTCGTGCTCGACTCGTTCGCGTGGCGCGCGATGTTCTGGCTCGTGCTACCGATCGCCCTCGTCGCCTTCGGGGTCGGCGCCACCCTGGTGAAGAATGTCCGCGCAACCAGCAAACCCCCGTTCGATGCCATCTCGGTGGTGCTGTCCGCGTTGGCATTCGGCGGAATCATCTACGGCCTCGCCGGTATCGGCCATACCTCCGACGGGTCATCCGTACCGGTATGGATACCGCTCGCCATCGGCTTCGTCGCGCTGGTCGTCTTCGTGCTCCGACAGATGTCGCGCCAAAACGAAGGGCGGGCACTACTCGATCTGCGCCCGTTTTCCACGCCCGCCTTCAGCATCGGCCTCGGGCTACTGGCGATCAGCCTGATGACCCTGTTCGGTGCATTGATTCTGCTGCCGATCTACCTTCAGAACGTGCGTGGACTCGACACTCTCACAACAGGTCTCATACTGCTGCCGGGCGGTCTGACGATGGGCGTTCTGGCGCCGTTCGTCGGCCGAGCATTCGACCGCGTAGGGGCTCGACCACTCGTCGTGCCCGGCACCATCGTCGTCAGTGCAGCATTGTGGCTCATGACACTGCTCGACGCGGAGTCCGCGCTCGGCATGGCCATCGGCATCCATGTATTGCTGTCCGCCGGACTCGCCCTGATCATGACGCCGCTGATGACATCGTCGCTGGGATCACTCCCCAGAGAACTGTATTCGCACGGCAGCGCGATCCTCAACACCGTGCAGCAACTGGCCGGCGCCGCAGGTACCGCACTCTTCGTGACGATCATGTCCAATACCGCCGCATCCAGAATTGTCGGTGGCGCAGAAGGAATCATTGCCAGCGAGTCCGGCGTCAAGGCCGCTTTCGTCTGCGGCGGTGTCGTGTCGCTCGTCGCGGTAGCGGCATCCTTCTTCATCCGGCAGACGACGCAAGAGTCGTCCGAGGCCGAACCGGTTGCCGCTCACTGAAACCCGTTCTCGAGCCCAGCTCTACGGCTTCTGTTCTCGACGGCGAGTGGTGTACTTCTCGACGTCGAGCGTCAACTCCTACCGATATCGGCCTATGCAGGTGGCTGACTGAGCGAGAATCCGCACTTCTCGGTCGCGTACGTGTTGACCCGATCGCTGGCCGCCATTGCCTCCTGCGCAGTGTCGGCGTCCATCGACGTCGTCGACTTCTCGGTGAAAGCCTCGTACGTCGGCGCATCGGCAGCAGTGCTCGTAGCGGCGACGCTGGCATCCTTGAGCTTGGCGAGGTCGGGTGAGACGTCGGGGTCATCGGCGTCGATCGCCGGGTCGTAATGCTCGCTCAGGCCGTCCGCATACGTCTTCAACGAGTCCTGCATCGCAGGCCAATCGCTCGGGTCTCCGGACAGGGTGCTCATCGAGGAAGTTTCGAAGTCCGCAATGTCCTGCAGTTGCGCACAGATGTCCACCTCGGGGGCAGCATCTGCACTGTCGTCCGATCCGCAACCGGCCAGCCCCACGGAGACAGCGGCAGCAATGCACAGGACGGGTAAGGACGAAAGCTTCATGCGGGTATGTCTCCAAACGGATCGGGGCGTAGGTCCACACAACCGTCACAGGAGAGGGTACCTCTTGTCGAGTCGGGCATCCACTTGTTGGGAAATGTCATCACGTCGGATTGAGTACGAGCCGATTCGAACGTATGGTCGAACAATGGTGGCGCGTAGATCGAGAGGAGGTGCAGATTCGCGTCGACCGTTCGAGGTGCTCACCCCGTCGGTCAAGGTCTTGATCGACCTGGCGGTTCTCTACCCGCAGCCACCGCACCATCACGGCAACTACAACGCGGAGGGGTTCGACGTCAGAAAAGTGGTTCCCGGCGACTTGACGGAATGGTCGATGACCGTCGACGGCGACTGGATCGGCAGAGTCACCTACGAGCTGATGTCGAAGGATCGGAGTGAGACGGTCACGCACTGGGTGCCGAGTCGGGTGCTCAAACCGTTGCACTGAGCCGGACGGACGCTGCGCTGGTCCGGCGCGGATCCCCAGTACAGTGCTTGCGGGCGCGTACCCGGCCCGTCGAACCTGCCAGGGAGTGCATCGATGACATTCGTTCGAATCGGCGTCGTAGTGCGCAGCAGCGTGATGATCGCGCTCGTATTCGCCGCAGGTACCTCCATGGCGGCATGCGGTCAGGACAAGGACTCGTCGGCAACAGGGGCGGGGAATGCCTCGGAAAGTGCTTCGGAAAGTGCTGGAGCGCAACCGGATACCGACGCGGTGATATTCGAGCAGTTCGAGGCAACCGAGGTCAGCGGACATGCGCTCGTGCCAGGCACCTCGGTGAATATCTCGATCGCGACCACCGGCGATGCCGTCGCATTCAACGCTGGATGCAACACATTCTTCGGAGCACTCAACAACGAGGCCGGGGTGATCGACGGGCCCGGCGCCGAGGCGTCGAACGGTCCATTGGGTTCGACGATGATGGCATGCGACGACGCGCTCATGGAGCAGGACCGCTGGCTGCAGGAATTCCTCGACTCCACACCAGTATGGACACTCGGCGAAGACACCGTGACGTTGAGTTCGCCGTCCGGGTCGATCACGGCCACCCGCGTCGAGGGCTGATCTGCGCCAGGAAGTTTCCCCCGACACGGCAGAGGGTTTGAGGTCCGATCGCTGGGGTATACGCTCCATTCGCGGTAGCCGAAGCTCGGCTACGGGAGGGGTTACATCATGCGGTTCGTCACTCTGATCGTCCTTATATGGCTCGTGGTCGGAGGTATCGCAGTATTCCAACGCGGATACGTCTCCAGTGCACCCGAGAACTGCGCGGGCGTCGGCACCATCGCTCTCACCGTCGTCGCAGGCCCGCTCAACTACGCAGGCGTCAACCCGAAGGTCACGGACTGCGAACTGCCGCAGCCGAGCCAGTAGGCCAATCGCGCGACCGGGCGCCGTTATCGGCGGCCGGTTTTGCGCGTGAATGGTCCATTCAAGCGGTGAGGTGGACGTTTTCGGCGGCCCACCCATCGCTTCAATGTGACATTCATACGATCTGATGTCTTCGGTGGTCCATTCAAGCGGTGAGGTGGGCGCCCTACCCACAGTGACGTTGGTCGCTCGAAATGCACCCGTGGGCGTCGCTGATTAGGCTCGTCGTGTGATTCGTCGGAGCCCCGTGGCCATTGTTGCCATCATGCTTCCGGTTCTTCTTGTTTCGCTGATCGGATTCGGCGGCTACCTGACGTTCACGAGGGCCGCGATCGACCCGGTGACCTCTGCTGACGCGATCATCGTCCTGGGCGGTGAGCACGACGGCCGAGAGGCGTACGGCGTGTCGCTGGCCGAGCAGGGTGTTGCCGACACGGTTGTGTTGTCGGATCCTTATGGTGCCAAGGACCCGGTGATGAAGAAGTACTGCGACAAGAAGACGTCGGAGTACACCGTGCTGTGTGTCGATCCCATCCCCGGCACGACTCGTGGGGAAGCCATCTTCACCCAACAGCTTGCGCAGGAACGAGGCTGGAAGCACGTCATCGTCGTGAGCTGGCGTTACCATCTGCCGCGTGCTCGATTCATCTTCGGGCAGTGCTTCGGCGGCGAGGTCGCGATGCGTCCGGTTCCACGCACCTATGACTTTTCGCTCGTGCAATGGGAGTACACCTACCTGTATCAGCTCGCGGGCTTCGTCAAAGCAGGCGTGCAGGGTGGATGCGAGAACGTCTGAGCGCGTCAGAGTTTGCTGTAGAGCGTGACACCGGACCGCCACAGCAGGTACCCGAGCATCGCGCAGGCGATCGCACCTACGACATTGGCGGTGAGAAAAAGTGCCGCCACCCGAAACTGTCGTCGACGGGCATACCCGACCGTCAACAGAGCAACCGAGGACATCGGCGCCAACGAGGCGAGGAAACCGAATCCGGCGAGGCCGAGAACCCACTGCGGGGGCGACGCGGCCACGACGAACCCGAGCACTCCGCAGGAGACCATCGTCAGCAGGAGGACCCGTCGACTATCGGTGACCGACCCGGTGATCGCGTAGTGCGCGAGAGCGCCGCACGCGCCACCGATGGCGACGAGGAGCAGGACGGTCACCTGACGGGCTCGTGGGGTCGAGTGATGAGCGCGCCGATACCGAGTGCTGCAACGGCCGCGATGGGCGTCACCACGATGTAGACGACCGAATTCCAAGCATTGTCATGTGTGACTCCCTGCAGCGCATAGAAGCTGAACGTGGTGAAACCGCAGGACATCCCGATGGCGAGGGGACGCAGGATCGGTGCTGCGCGGCCCGACACATAGCCCAAGGCGGCGCCGAGGAGTAGGCACCCGACCATGTTGATCGAAAACGTGCTCAGCAGAAGCCATCGCGCGGACTCGCGCCGATCCCAGATTTCGTAGCGGACCATCGCCCCGAGCGCACCGCCGATGGCGACCGCGACGGTGGCGGGAAATCTATCGTGGCTCATCGGATTTCAGCCTAGTGCGAATCGGCAGCGACGCCAGATGAGAGAGCATCCGGCGTCGAGAATCACACCAGATGAGGGAACTTGCGTCCTTCGGGTATGTTTGGCCACTGTGACGCTTGATGAGTCAGGGCTCGGCCCTCAACATTTCGATGTGGCTGTTCAGTGGCGTGGCACGGCTGCCATTGTGACGGTCTCCGGTGAGCTCGATTTGGTGACCGCACCGCAGCTGACCGAATCGGTCGAGTTGGTCTGCGGGAAGCAGCCGACGGCCCTTGTCATCGATCTCTCCAGCGTCGGATTCCTTGCTTCTGCGGGAATGTCGCTGCTGGCCTCCACACATCAGAAACTCGGCAACACGGCAGGGTTTGCCGTGGTCGCGGACGGCCCAGCCACGGGTCGGCCACTGACCCTGGTCGGGCTCGATCAGCTATTTGGAATCTTTGCGACGGTAGAGGAAGCGCTGGATGCGCTTCAGGTGGGTAAATCCTGACGCTTTGGGTATGACGGAGCAATGATGGCAATTGTGTTCGGTGGGAGCGACCCTACGGTCCCTCCTGCCACCGAACCGAACTCCAGCCCGCGATTCGAGGACGCCATGCATCTGGACTTCGATGGGGAAGCTGCCGTGGCGGATCGAGCGTCTGCAATCCGGATCGAGCTGAGCCAGTGGCTGACCGGCCTCGACGTGGACCCTAATCGTGTCTACGACGTGGTGTTGGCTACCTACGAGGCGCTGGCCAATACCGTCGAGCATGCGTACGCAGGGGCCGCCGGACCGGGGACACTGGACCTGCATGCGCAGTTCGTCCCGGCGACCGGCTCCATCGAAGTGATCATCTGCGACCACGGTGAGTGGGCAGTCCATGCGCCCGACGCCACCCGCGGACGGGGTGTCCCCCTGATGCATGCGCTCGCCGACACCACGGCCGTGACGGCCGATCACGACGGCACCACAGTCCGCCTCGTCTGGGACGCACCTGTTTCCGCTTGACCGAAGTCGCACTACGACTTCGGTCAATGCCGTGACATGCACATTGTGAAGTAGCACAATCGCTTCATCGGGACATAGTCCAAGGGTGGAGGCGCAAGTGAATGCTTTGCAGGTGCCCGGTGCCGTGGTTGCAGACCGGTATCGATTGCTGCAGCGTCGGCCGTCCATCGGCTGGGGTGCCCGTTGGCGTGCCAAGGACCTGACTTCCGGTCGTGACTTTTCCCTATCGCTGTTCCGAATCGCGGTCATCCAGTCCCATGACCCGCGGCCCGACGCGATCGAAAGATTCATCGAGACCGCGCGTGCGCACGGTCAACGAAGGGAAGGACAGTTCGACGTCCTGGAGACGACGCCGTACGTCGCCGTGATCGAGGAGCTCGGGTCTCGCCGTCCCTTCGCTCCACCGACCGAGATCCCACCCGACGCGGATGCCGCGGGACCGCGACGACCGTTGACGTGGGTACTCGCTGCAGGCGCAGTGGTAGGGGCCTTCGGCCTATTGGGGTGGTTACTGTCCACCACGATATTGGCGAGCGACCGCGGCGACGTATCCAACGTGGCCGCGGCACCGGAACTGCCGTCGGCGATACCGACCAAGCCGCTGCCCGCACCGATTCTGCCGGTCGGCGCCGAGGTGTGGTCCGCGGCGCGTAGCCCCGACAACCCGGGTGACGCACAACTGGCCATCGATGCGAATCCGGCGACCGCATGGTCCACCGACAACTACCGAAGCCCCTTCGGCACGACCAACAATGGAATCGGCCTTCTCGTGAACTTCGCTTATCAGGTGGACTTCGACGCGGTCTGGATTTCTACCCCGGTGGCCGGGACGACCGTCGAGATCCGGACGCCGCCGGAACCGAACGGCACGCTGAGCTCGACGCGCGTCCTCGGGTCCGCCGTCTCGGGCCGCGGCGTGACGACCATCCCCACCGAGGTGGTTCCGGGCTCACGTGCGGTGTTGGTGTGGGTGGCCGAGCTTGCGCCCGACACATCCGGATTCGCGTCCGAGATATCGGAAATCGGATTCACGCCCGCCTGAGGCGAAGGCGGAACCCTCAGCGCGTCGGCGTGGTCTCGGGTTTGGTGCGAGGCGGCCTCGTCGACGACGACTCGGTAGTGCTCACCCCGGGTGTCTTCTTGTCCTCAGTCGTCTTGTCCTTGGCCGCGCCTGAAGTCGTCATCCCTGGGGGAGTCGTGGTCGGCGTCGTGGTGGGCTTGGGAGTTGTGGTTGGCTTCGGCGTCGTGGGAACCGCCACCTTCCACGTCGGCGACGGCGGGACGGTGATGCCGGTGGATGGGGCGGCACGCGCAGCGGAGCTCAGATTCGATCGCAGGGCCGGGGGTTGCACCGTGGTGGTCGTAGCGGTGAACGCACCGCCCACCGCTCCGATGGTCAGTCCGACTGCTACTGCGACACCTGTGATTGCCACCGCCGATACCGCGATGACTTTGTCGCGCATGTAGATCAACCTCACTCCGATTTCCGCCGGCCAAGTTACCGCGGAAATGACCTGCGAACGCTACCGCAGAAAGAGCGAGTGGCACTCAGCCGGCAGTAACGTTCAGCCGGCAGTGGCATCGCCGCGTGCTGCGGTGCGGCGGCCTCCACCGAACCGGTGCTCCCAGACGCTGCCGACGAGACGGTGGCCTTGCCATCGCCGCCCGCGGAGGGTCTTACGGTGCACGGTCGTCATGCGGACGGCCCACGTCATCGCTTTGCTGTCGGTCGGAAGCTCGGCTTCGGCGAGTATTTCGTCCTCGGTTCTGACCTGATACATCGGCATGTGTCACATCTTGCATCATGCAACGGGAAATCTCCTACTGGAAAAATACCGGACCGTACGTTTGACCGGTAACGCGTATCCAGTGGTCAAGGAGACTGTTCGAGTGGGATTCAAACGGACCGCGAGTCATATCAACCGAAGTATTTCGGGCAGAGTATCGGCTATCTGTTGTCCGATTTCTTCGTACATCTCGTGCGCCCGCTTGTACGGATCCTCGATGTCCAAGGTCGGTACCGAGTGTTTTGCACGGGCGTCGGCGATCTGGTCGAGCGAGGTGGCTTCGGAAGAACGCACCAGTTCTGCTGCCTCGAGCAACGTGAAAGTCCGGCGCAACCTACGAGGCGCGATGGCCAGCACGGCGTCGCGGTGGCGGCTGGTCATGGTGAGGATGAGGTCCGCTTCCTCCGTCATTCGAGGCGAGATGCGTCGCGCAACGAAGCCCTCGTCGTCGCCGCCGAGTTGGCGCAGCACGGTGGCCGCGGACTGGTCCATCGGGTGATCGGTCAGCCCGTGGGTACCGGCACTGGAGGCGGTCAATGCCAACCCCCTTTCGGCGGCGTATGCCACGGCCAGACGTTCGGCGGTGGGGGAGCGGCAAATGTTGCCTGTACAAACGAAGAGGATATGCACGGGGTCTACGTTACGGCGATCGCCATCGAGCAGCGGCCGCGCTACAGTATTGCCGAGTGGGGGCACCGGAAGTGGATCGTTATATCTCTTTCTGCGGCGAGTCCCAGTGGCGTGCGCTCGATACGTGCGCCTCCAAGTGAGGCAGGTCATGACTGAGGTTCTCGGTGTTTCGGTGGGGTCGAGTGCCGTCCGGATGGCTCGTCCCGACTTGCGGCTGTACTCGGCCGACAGTCAGACAAGCAGGCAAGGACTCGATTTCTTCAGTGACACGGTCGATGCCTACTGGCAGGACCGCGCGGAAGATGTCGCCGCCGAGTCGATCGGTGTGGTCCTCTCGCAGCGCAACGGAAACCCTGAAGTCGAGGCGACCGGCGTCGCCTACCGCGATCAGCAGCAGTTCGATGAGATTCAGCAGGCGATGGCGAACCAACGTCTCTACAACTATCGGCTGGTCCCCGAGGCCAGAGCAGCTCTGACCTATCTGGAAGCCTCCGGCGAGCTGGCCAACTTCGGCACGATCGGTCTGTACGACCTGGGAAGCTCGGGTCTGACCATCAGCGTGATCGATCGCGCGAGCGGCGACGTGCTGCTGGCCGAACGAACCACCGACATCAGCGGTGACGATTTCGACCGGCTCATCTGCGACAACCAACTCTCCAGGCGCGGGGCGGAGCCACCTCCCGCACTCGGTACAGCGGAGTTCACCAGCCGATGCCGTCTCGCGAAAGAACAACTGTCCGCCAACGGCGCAGTCTGCCTTCCCGGTGACAGTGGCGTCATCCTCATCTCCCGAGAGGCTTTCGAGGCGGTCGTCACGGTCCCCATCGAGTACTCGGCACGGTTGCTTCGGGATGTGCTCACTCGGTCACCGCAGTACGTCGACGCCGTGTTCCTGATCGGCGGTGGCGCTCGCATTCCGTTGGTCGAAACCATCATCAGGTCGTGGACCGGACTGCCGGTGGTGACGCCTCGTGATCCCGAGGCGGTCGCAGCCAAGGGCGCCGCCCTGCTCGCGACGCCGGTGGAGAACCTGGCCACCGAGGCCGCATCGTCTTTAGCACTCACCGGCGCTCCCGAATGGCTGAGCCCCGAGCCCGTCGACAAACCTGCGACGTCCACCCGAAAGGTTCGTGGCGCAGCCCTCGTTGCGGGCGGGCTGGCAGTCATTGCCGCACTAGGTCTCACTCTCGGGTACGGCGCTTCCGACGACTCGACGAGTGCGCCCACGGACAACGTCGAACCTACGACGACCCTGCCGTCGACGACACGCCCCGCGCCGTCCACAACCACGGTGCCCCGGCCGACACCCCAGCCGGTGATTCCGGCGCCGGAACCGGTCGAGACCTACGAGGCACCGCAATACGAAGACCCGGCGCCCGCTCCGGCGCCGGCGCCTGCACCCGAACCTCCGCCGCTGATCCCGGGTCTGCCGGATTTCAAGCTTCCACAGTTTCAGCTACCCCCGCCGCCGGTGTTCGAGCTGCCGCGGTTCTAGTTCACGCGCCCCGGAAGTCGAAGTCGCGCGGACACCGCGAGGTGGTCGGAGTCGGGGATCGGGACGGGGTGCACCTCGAGTGCATCGACCGTATCGCTCGTCACCACGTGGTCGAGCTGGGCCAGCGGACGGTCTGCTGGGAAAGTGCGGAACAAACCCGAACCCGCGCGTTCGGCGGCGTCGACGAAGCCCGAGCTCGCCAGATCGCGGAACTGTCGATGGTCGCCCGTGGCGTTGAAGTCCCCGGCCACCAGCACTGTTCCCGGGTAGGTCTCCATCAAGGCGCGCATGCGGTTGAGATCCTTTGCCCACTGCACGGTGTCGCGTGGTGTTGCAGGCGACATAGCATGAAACGCCACCACTGTCGCCGCGACGCCGTCGATGACGGTGTTCGCCTGGACCGGTACGAAACCGAAGTCCGACAGTCGTGTGCCGTCGGTGAGAGGAGTCCTGCTCCACAAACCGGTGCCGTCCGAGACGGGCAAAGCAGCGGTGAAGCTGTAGGGCAGGAGGTCGTCGATCCCCGCACGAGTGAGGTCGTCGACCTCGACAGGGGTGAGTTCTTGCACCGCGAGAAGATCGGCATTGCTCGTACGAATCTCGTCGACGATCGCTACAGCATCGGCGTCACCGTGCGCGACATTGACTGTCAGGACAGTGATGTCCTGCCCGGCGGCGGTCGCGCTGTCTGCGATGAACCGAGGGATCTGGATGCCGACGAGGATGATCGCGAGCGTCACGGCGGTGACCAGGCCGACGCGCGAGCGCGTCACAGCGAACAGGATCGCTGCCACGGCGGCGAGCACCGCGAAGTAGGGGGCGCCAACCACGAGTGCCACCAGTGTGATCTGCGTCACGCCCAGTTGGCGAACGGTCAGCATCGCGATCGTGAAAGCCAGGATCGACCATGCAACTGCAAGTGCCGACCCTCGTAAGACGCATCGCACGGTGGCGCCTCCGGTTTCATGAGCCGCATGCGGCAATAGTTGACTGAAATATTGACTAGACTCACGCTCATGGCCAGCTCAGACGCGGTATGTAAGTGTTCTCACCAGCGGGCTGCGCATCAGCACTACCGCAAGGGGAGCGACTGCTCGCTCTGCGATTGCGGCCGTTTCCGACGGCCCGTCGCGTCACGTCTTATCAGTCAGGCCGAACACCAGATTCAACGCCTCAAATAATTGTACAGTCTTTAATTGGACGCTAAACAGACCGACCGTTTACTATTGAGCCTCAATCCAGGCAATACGGGCATCCGGCAGGGGGCATAGTGGCGTCAGACAGTTCGGTCATCTCCAGGTACGCCGACGCGGTCGCGTCGGAGGGCACATGCACTTCCGAGACAGGTCATCGGTCATCCACCGAACTACGCCTGCTCAGCCTGAACCCCTCGACGTACGAGACGCATCCCATCCACTCCCATGACCGGGTGTGGACCGAAACCAACTGCTACGTCGATCTATGGATCGAACTTCTGCATTCGCTCGGCGCCGATCCGATCCCCGCGTTGGCATTCGTATTCAGCGCCGGCTGCGACGGTCGGCAGTGGGACTTCGTCAAGATGCAGTCCGAGGACCTCCGCACGCTCTACGGTATCGACGTGCACGAGATGAACGTGTGGCGTCCGGTCCTGGACCACATCCGCGAGGGGCTCGAGGACGGTGTGCTCGTCACCGTGGAGGTCGACGGATTCTGGTTGCCCGACACCTCGGGCACCAGCTACCGCAACAACCACACCAAGACCACCATCGTTCCGAACATGCTCGACGAGGCCGAGAAGGTGCTCGGTTACTTTCACAACCGCGGTTACTTCGAGCTTTCGGGCGCAGATTTCGACGGCGTCTTCAATCTCGCCCCCACTCCGCATCCCGAGGTCCTGCTTCCGTACGTCGAGCAGATCGGACTCGGCCGCAACACCATTGCGAGCGGTGTAGGTGACCGCGATCTCGACCTCGCGCGTGCGCACTTCGCGCGGAGGCCGTCGATCAACCCCGTCGGCGCGCTTGCTCGACGCGTCATCACCGATATCCCACTGGTGCAGCGGTCCGGCCCCGACGCCTTCCATCTGTGGTCGTTCGGTTTGCTTCGCCAGTGCGGGGCGAGCGCCGAACTCGCTGCAGATCTCTGCGGGTACCTCCAGGCTCGGGGTGTAGACGGTATCGGCGCGGCCGTGCCTCATTTTCTGCAGGTGGCTCAGGGCGCGAAAGCCGTTCAGTTCCGGATGGCCCGCGCCGCGCGCGGGCGTGCGGTGTCACTCGAAGAGCCGCTCGCGGAGATGACCGCGAGTTGGAGTGCGGCGATGGATGTTCTCTCGCTCGCTCTGTGAGTGGAAGATAACTGGGTGAGCAGAGATCTCGAGGACTTTCTGGACGGCGCCGAGTGGCACCTGACTGCGACCGAACCGGGATCGTGTCTGCATCCTGGCGAGCTCGGTGAGGACGCCGAACGGACTGTTGCCCTCGTGCCGGGTACCGTCGCCTCGGTTGTGGACCGGCCGGATCTCGACGCGTTCGACTGGTGGTTCACCACCTCGGTGTCCGTGCCCAGCGGTCTCGCCACGACGCTGACGTTCGAGGGCATCGCGACGAGGGCAACGATCTGGGTCGACGGCGCAGAGGCTGCCCAGGTTCGATCCATGTTCGTACCGACGAGCCTCGACATCCCGGCCGGTTCCCACGTCGTCGAGATAGCGGTGCGTGTCGAGTCGATGGACGTCGTCCTCGGCAGTAGAAAGCCTCGAGGGCGTTGGCGATCCTCGCTGGTGGACAAGCAGGGCCTGCGGCACGAACGCACTACCCTGCTCGGCCGCGCCCCCGTGTACGGACAGGTTCCTGCCCCGATCGGCCTGTGGCGCCCGGTGACGCTACGGCCACGATCCCGTGCTCGACACTGTCGGTTCCACACCACGGTCGAGGGGACGAACGGGGTGCTGCGAGTCCGTGCAGATCTCGACGAGACGGTGTCGACGGTAACCCTCGACATCGGCGAGCGTCAGTTTTCCTACGCCGTCGATTCCGTGGATTTCGATGTGTCCGTGACCATCCCGGATGCCCGCCTCTGGTGGCCGCACACGCACGGTGAGCCGGTCCAGTATCCCGTGTCGGTGACCGTAGACGAAGATCGTGTGGACAGTGCGATGGTCGGCTTTCGTCGAACCGAATTGCTTCGGCACGGAAGGTCGGTGGAACTGAGCGTCAACGGTGTTCGGGTTTTTGCTCGTGGCGGTTGTTGGACTCCTCTCGATCCGACACGCCTGTGGGTCGAGGAAGAAGTCTTGCGTGCGGAGTTACTGCGTCTGCGCGACGCGGGGCTGAACATGATCCGCATCGTCGGCACGCTGGTGTACGAGCAACGTCAATTCTGGTCCCTCTGCAGCGAATTGGGAATTTTGGTGTGGCAGGATGCCATGTTCGCCACCACCGATCCGCCGCAGGACCCTGAATTCGTCGAGGTCGTCGAACGGGAACTCGAAGCACAGTTCGCGATGATCGGCGGTAACCCGGCTCTGGCCGTCTTCAGTGGTGGCAGTGAGACGCAGCAACAGCCCACGATGCTGGGGATCGCCGCTTCCGGTCAACAGATGCCGTTGCTGGACAATGTGATTCCCGATATCCTCGAGAACTGCCTCGCCGGTACCGCCTATGTCACCTCCAGTCCGTCGTCGACGTCCGGTGAACTGCACACCCATGTCGGTGACGGTATCGCGCACTACTTCGGTGTCGGAGGCTATCTGCGACCGATCGCCGACGTACGCACGGCGCGTGTACGTTTCGCGGCAGAATGCCTGGCGTTCTCGATTCCACCGGAGCGTCGAGCGGTGGATCGAATGTTCGGCTCCGCCACTGTTGCTGGTCATCATCCCGAGTGGAAGTCTGCGGTGCCACGCGACCGCGGATCGTCCTGGGACTTCGAGGATGTTCGTGATCACTACGTTCGAACCATCTTCGCGGTCGACCCTCATCTCGTCCGTCGAACCGACGCCGAACTCTATCTCGACTACGGGCGCGCAGCAGTGTGTGAAGCCGTCACCGAGTCCTATTCACATTGGCGCAGAACCGAATCCGAGTGCAGCGGCGCATTGGTGCTGACGCTCCGCGACCTGGTTCCGGGAGCCGGTTGGGGACTGCTCGATTCTGCGGGAGACCCGAAGGCGCCGTGGTACAGCCTGGCGCGTATCAGCGGCCCGATCGCGGTGTTCCTCGTCGACGACGGTCTCGACGGTCTGAGCATCGAGATGGTCGACGACACGGCGGAACCGCTGCTGGGAATTCTTCGAGTGTCACTGCACGGCGCGACGGGCCGAATCGGCGATCCCTATGAGCAGTCGATCGAATTAGCGGGACACAGTTCGACGACGCTCGCACTGGACCGGGTTATCGGGACGTTCGCCGACGTCAACCACGCGTATCGATTCGGCACCCAGACGTACTCCTCGGTCGTGGTGGAGCTGGATGACCTCGCAGGCGTTCGAGTCGCCGAGGCCACTCACCTCATCGGTGATATGCACGTTCGCCAGAACGACGTGGGGCTGTCCGCGCGGGTCGAACCCGTGGAGCCAGGTCGGTGGTCGCTGACCGTGTCGACGAACTCGGCTGCACAGTACGTATGCGTGGACGTCGGTGGATTCGACACCAGTGACTCGTGGTTCCACCTCGCTGCAGGGGCGAGCCGAACGGTGACCCTGACCGGACGGGGATCGAAGCCGGCAGGGCACGTGCGCGCGCTCAATTCGGTGAAACGAGCGCAGATCCGCTAACCGGAGATTCGGCTCAATCGTCCACGTGCATAACCGAATCCGGCTGCGCCGAGGCTGGTCACGACCGCGAGGGCGCCCCACAAGCGGGCGGGGTTTCCCTGTGCCGCCGCAGCAGTTTCGCGTCCGACTGCACGCGGCAGAATTTTGGCCGTGTACGACCGCTCGGAAGACAAGGCGTCCCCGGGGCCGATGAGACGAGCTATGGCAGCTTTGGAGACCCCCTCGGCATAGCTCCGCGAGAGAAGATACCGAGGCCGCGTCCGGTCGGCGCTGACATTGTGGTCGACGGCGATCGACGGGTCGAAGAGGATCTGCGCTTCTGGGTGCGTCTGACGGAGCCTGATGCACAGCTCGGTTTCTTCGCACCCCAACGGAATACGCCCGATGCGGCCGATCCCGGAGATGAAGCCGCCCAACTGCACGATCGGCGCACGACGGAAAGACATATTGGCGCCCATGAGGTTACGAACCGTCGAGGTCGTCGTGGGCTGGCCCCGATAGGTACAGCCTACGATCCAGTCCAGTTCACCCGGTTCACCCGCGACCGCGGTCGGCAGGAAAGCGGGACGTGAACTGGGCCAGACCGGATGCGCGGACCCACCCACCGCGTAGACGGTGGGGTCCGCGTAATGCGCAGAAATCGACGCGATCCACTCGGTCGAGCGTGGTGCAGCGTCGTCGTCGAGGAACACCACGATGTCACCCGACGCGAGGTCCAACGAGGTATTGCGGGCCCCGGACAAGCCACGCGGATGTGAGTTCTCGACAACCTTCACGGCCGAGCTACGAGGCAGAAAGTCGGCTCGCGCACGCTCGAACAACCGCTCGTTGTGGTCGATGACGACAAGTAGTTCCGTCGCGGCCATGGACTGGCCCAACACGGCATCGACTGCCGCACTGAGATCGACCCAGCGATCGAGCGTGTAGGCGCAGACGACCACCGACGAGGTGGGCTGGCTCACGCCGATTTCTTGTGCAGCGGAATCGAATTCAACTCTTCGAAGACCTCGAACGCCTCGAATTCCAGGTCCATGTCGGTACGCGCATCGATGGTGCTGCGGCCCGGACGTGGGATGGACTGCTTGGCGAGCCGACGTGCACGCAGACGTTCGGTGAACAGCGTGCGGAGTACGCGGAACCCATCGGAGAACGTGCGGAGGTTGGACTGGCCGTAGATTCGAGCCAGCTCGATGCTCGGCACTTCCTGGATTCGAACGCCTGCTTCGGCGAAACGGCAATTGATGATGGTCTCGATCTCGAAGCCATCGCCCCAGAGCATCTCGCCCTCGGCGTGCTCCTGGTCGAGTGCCGGCAGGTCCAGCACCGGCACCAGATCGCGCCAGAATGCGTTGTAGCCGTAGCACAAATCGGAGAACTTGGTCCCGAAGAGCGTGTTCGCTACCAGGTGCAAGCCACCGTTACCGGCGCGACGCAGTGGAGTGATGTCGTGGCTTCCGCCGCCTGCGGTGAAGCGGCTGCCCTTCGCGAAGTCGGCTCCAGCGAGGAGTGCGTCGACGAAGCGTGGAATCTCGTCCGCGTTGGCAGAGCCGTCGGCGTCGAACATCACGATGATGTCGCCGGTTGCGGCTTCGAATCCGCATGCAAGGGCGTTGCCCTTGCCCTTGCGGGTTTGCTTGATGATGCGGATGTCTCCGCGAATCTCACGAGCGGCATCGATGGTCCCGTCGACGGAACCGCCGTCGACCAACACGAGTTCGTAGTCATGCGAAAGCAGAGGCAGGACGTGCCTCAGGTTTGCAGCCTCGTTGAGAGTGGGGATGACGATGCTGATGCGCGGGTTCATGGAGTTCATTTCCATTCCAAACAGGTATTGGTGCGTTGACCGACTTAGGCTTGAAACATCTGCGGCGCGACCCCCGGCGGATCCCACAGAGTGGACGAGTTGGTGTTCGGTTCTTCGAACGTAACTTCCTGTTTTTTCACCTAGGTATACCTTAAAAGATGCTATGGGATTGTCAAGCCGGGTGTAAACATTCCGTAGTGCTGTTTATGAGACGTTGATCATACGAATTGAATGTTTAATCTACTGGCCGCTCGAAGACGAGGGTGTCAGCGTCCTGGGACCGCAACGACCAGGAAGGATTCGACCTCAACCACCGCTCGAACGTCTCCGCAGCACCTTCCTGCATGAACCCGTAATACTTCATCGACTCGAGCGATTGACGGGTCAAAATCACGTACGACGGCGTGTCGCGCTGCGACGCATCCCAGTCGAAGGCTTGGAGTTGCTCGGCCGTCGGGAACTCGAGCATGTATTCGGGGCCGTAGTAGTTCAGAGGCGCGTCGAACAACTCGTTCGCCTCGGCTTGCTCGACGTACTTTGCCGTCGACCTGATCGGGTAGCCGGCGGGATAGAGCAGGGTGAACGTCGAACCCGCGGGCGCTTGCGCTACCAGCTCCCGCGTTTGGTCGACCTGCGCACGATTCTCGATGATCAATGGCCACAAACCGAAATAACCCTGCAAGCCGAAGGTCGCTGCGCCGACGGTCCCCAGAACCGCAGCTGTCATCGCGGCGCGGGCGCCTACTTTGCCCAGGGTGGAACGGGCCGCCGACGGCTCGATGTCGAGGGCGGCGAGCAGCATCGGGGCGATCAGCAACGCGCAGCCGGGAATGGCGTACAGGTACACCCGGAAGATCGCTTCACCGCCGTAGCTTTGCCCGGCGAGCAGAGCGATCGAGCCGAAGGCCATGACCATCGGCGCCCAGAACGTTTTCTTGGTCCGCCAGGCGTACACGATCGATGCCAGCGCCAGCGCGAATACGCCCGCCGACAAGGCCCGGCACACCAGAGAGGTCACCTGCTTGCCCAGGATTCCTGGCGCCTGAACGTTGCTCGCTGCGTTCTCCACTGGATCGAAACCGGATAGCAGCCCGTACGGGGCGACGATGGACAACCGCGGATAGAGATAGCCCAGAAGAATGATGGCCAGCGGAAACATCAGCCACCACGGCTTGGCCCGCCGTGTGACGAGCAGGACGCCGGTGACTGCGAACAGCCAGTACGGGGTCAGTTGGTGCGTGGGCACCAACGCCGCGAACGGGATGATGGCAAGGAACCCGGCAACACGCAGTTGCATCGAAGCGAGCAGTAGCACCATGAAGCCCACGGCAAGAACGAAACCGAGTGCCTGTGGGGCGTAATAGTCCTGGCCGACCCAGTTCACCAATTCCGCGATCATCGCCGCGGTGACAGCGACGCGTCGCCGAAGCTTCAGAACCCGGGCCAGCGAATAGACGAACATCGCAGTCAGGACGTGAATCATCGGTGCGAAGACGTGCGCGAGGGAGAGGATTTCGAGGTTGCTGACCTGACCGAACCACGCCGTGACCACGAAGAAGCTCGGCCACTGCGAGTAGATATCGATCCCGTTCGGCGGCAGTGCCCCGAACGACAGAATGTATTCGGTGACTGCGACGTGCTTGTACGTCCACTCGTACACCGGGGTATCGGTCACAAGCGTCACCGTCACGCGCTGCACGAGAATTGCCACGCCGATCGCAGCAACAGCGATACGCAGTTGATGACGGCGAACCGCCGTCAGGAAAGCGACGACCACCAGGGCCATACAGATGACCAGGACGGGACCGGTGCCGGCGGACAGGAGCCCGAACTGTGAGTAGCCGGCGCTTTCGAGCCCCGGCAGGGCGGGAAGCCACAACACAACGGCCAGCGCAAGCACAAGGCCGGCGACATTGTGGCGGAGAAACTCTCGATCCCACACGATCTCGGCGGCACTCTGTACGCGTCTGCGGATCGACTGACGGGAGAAACTCTGCCGTGCCCAGTCTCGCCACCCCTGCATATCCGGCCATTCACTGTTCCTGCGATACCAGAGTGCCGAGGATCCGAGCTGAACCAACGCCACGATCGCGGTGATCCAGCGCGGTGACCACTGGTAACCCCACATGGCGGCCGTCGTGACGAGAACGAAGGACGCGAGACTCAGGATGGGAACGGCAGCAAGTCGAGCCCGCGGTGGAATATAGATCCAGGTCAGAATCGCCGATCCGGGGCCGGTGAACACGGTCACCGCGAGAAGAGCAGCACGAATCGGGACGGGCAGCGGTGCCATCGCCAGCAACGCCGCGACTGCGGCAAGAACTGCTACGTCGGCGAACCGGATGCCAGGGCGCGGCGACGTCGACGCTCGATGGGAGACGTCGGGGACATCAGTCGAGGACAGGGACACGGCTCACCGCCGACAACGGTGTACGGACACGGCCCTCGCGTCGGCTCCGACGCAATGCACCTGGACCTTTGGCGATGGACAGCAGCTCCATCCGGCCAATGCCGTCCGGCAGATCTGCGGCGAGATCGTCCGGAGGAGAGGCGACCTTGCTCATCTTCACCGACAAGCGGACGGCGCTACCGAGCTTTCGCACCGCGACGCGCGCCGCGAGAGTCGCGGCCCGTCGATCCGTCGCCACCGTCGTCAGCCATGCCCCCAGCCCGAGCCCGTACCCGCGAGCCTGGACCGCGAGCGCGTCCGAATCCGCGCGATGACGATGCCACACGATCGATGCAGGTTCGTAGACCAATTGGTCCCCTGTCATGAGTACGCGGAAGAACATGTCGAGGTCCTCACCGCCGTTGGTCGGGGACCCGACGCCCAGTGCTTCGTCGAATCCACCGAGATCGAACATGCGGTCGCGGGAGACGGCGAAATTCGCGCCCGTGCCGTACATACCGACCTGGAACGGGAACAACGGAACGTCCGCAGGCGGATGCGCGAGGTCGTAGATCCGAGGCGTCACCGAACTGGCCCAGCCGACGCGGCGATCGAAGTAGGCCTGCGCATGAGTTCGGATCTCCCCGCTCGGGACGATCCCCGATACGCACGTCACCCGATCACCGCGACGGAATCCACGGGCAATGCTCCGAAGCCACAACGAGTCGACGGCGACGTCGTCATCGGTGAACGCCACGATCGAGTGGCGGGCGGCACGCAGACCGGTATTTCGTGCACGGGACAACCCTGCGATGGGCTCGGACACGACACGAACCCGCGGATCCGCCAGCGAACGAACGTAGTCGACGGTGGCGTTCGTCGGCGACGCATTGTCGACGACGACGACCTCGAAGTCCGGGTAGTCCACCGCCAGCACCGATGCCAACGCCCCGCGCAGATGATCGATCCGATCGCGCGTGCAGATCACGACGGAGACAGCGGGCGTGAGCGGATGCAGAGGCGAGACAGCGGCGGGCGAATCTCCCGGATCGACCACGTCGAGTTTGCGCACGCAGTCGATGAGAGTGTCGACCGAGACACAGCCGTCCAGGATCGGAAGCTCGACGAATCCCATCGGGTCCATGCCGTGCCGAACGAGAAGCCGTGCACGTGAATACCCCTCCGCGTCCGACAGAGACAGGCACTCGGGCATCTCGTGCTCGATGTCGACGTCGCCGATCCAGAGTGCGCCGTCCCATTCCGGTGACTGCAATCTTTCGAGTGCGGGGTTCAACACGGGGGAAATCCTTTCGATACAGCCATGGTGGTGCCGAAGAGCTTCAATCGGTTCGGTAACGAACCCAGTCGATGGACATCGTGGCGGGGAACTTCGTCTGTGCAGTGGTCGGTCCCGGCCAGTCTCCTGCGACCGCAACGTTGAACAGGAGATAGAACGGCTTGTCGAACACCCAGTATTCGTCACCACCGGTCAGATCGGCGGGTGTGATCGTGGAGAGAATGGTCTCGTCCATGCCCGTCACGACCTTGTCCGGCGACCGTTCGACCCAGTAGGTGTGAAAGTCCTCGGACAGAGGTTCGATCGGAATTCCCGACGTGCCCGACTTCTGGCTGTTCAGGCTGTCGGCCTGCGGGGCATGGATGCCGGAGTGGTAGTTGTCGGCGGCATTGAGCGTCTCGATGACGTCTATTTCGCCGGCGATCGGCCACCCGACGGAATCGATGTCGGTGCCCAGCAGCCAGAACGCCGGATGGAGTCCTTGGCCCGCAGGCATTTTGATGCGAGCTTCGACGCGACCGTAGGTGAACTCGAATTTGTCCTTCGTCGTCACCCGCGCCGAGGTGTATCCGCCGGCAGTCTCCAACGCAGAGATGTCGAGGTTGCCCGATCCGTCCTGAGCGGAGTTGTCCGTCGAGTCGGTGTAGTCCTGCTTCTCGTCGTTCCCCCACCCGGTTCGGCCGGTGTCGTAACTCCATTTGCTCGAGTCGAGCGCGCTACCCCGAGCGGCGTCGAACTCGTCGTAGACGGTGAACTCGCTACCGTTCTCGCTCGCGATGGAGTCTTCCTTGCCCTCGCTGGGCTGTACCCACAACTCTCGGTATGCGACCGTGCCGGACACTGCCACCGTTGCCGCAACGACCGCGGCGCTCAGTAGACGAGGCCAGAGCTTGCTCTTCGGCGGCGGAGTCGAGCCCGATGACGGGAGCCGGGAAACCTCGACGGTCATCGGGTCCACATGTTGCATCATCGATTTCCGAGAGGATCCGAAATGTCAGCGGAGGCAACGATCTTCATGCGGCGAGCCGTCGCGCGATGCGCTACCGCCAAGATCACTGTTCCGGCAACGATTGAATAGACGACGATTCGCTCGACGGCGCCGATCCCTATTGCGACACTGTGACCACCGATGTACAACAACGTCGCGGTGAGTCCGATCCCGCCGAGAGTCGTCACGATGATGCCGATCGTGCGGCGCAGTGAGCGGGAACCACCGGCGACGATCAGCCCGAGGCTTCCCACGACGAAGAATACGGTCGCGCCGAACGAATGCACGTTGTAGTTCATGCCCTGGTTCACGACCCCGGCAACAATGCCGCCGAACCCGGCCACGCACAGGAGAGTACCGCCGCGGACGTCGACGACACCGGTGACCATCCACGCCGTCGCGGCGACGACAAGGGAGACGCCGAACAGCGCGATGGACACGTTCATCAACGGATACAGCGAGCTGCACGGCCAATTGCCGGTCGGCCCGCAGAACGCGACACCAAGTTCGCTGACGAAATCGGTGCGGTAGCTGTAGAGCCCGCGCCAGGACGCGGCAACGACGAATTCGACGAGAAGAACCTGGAGCACCGCCAAGCCTGCCCAATAACCGATCCTCGCCCACAACGATGCGTCGGCACCCGTCGTCGGCCTGCCCTTCACTGCGGCGCGGACTTGTCGAAGCTGCGTACTCATGGTGGTCACTCCTGGCCGCTGAGCATAGCGATGGGATCGGACAATGCGACGTCCAAGGCGGACTGGACGGTCTCGACGTCGAAGACATTGCCGTGGAACGACGCCGATACCTGGAAAGTATCGCGGAAGTGCATGGAGGTGATCACGATGGAATCGGGGAGCGCCGGCTCGCTGAGCGGATAGAACTGGCTCTCCTCGGGTTCGGCTGTCCATGCGATGCCATCCAACTGCCGTATGCGCCCGAGGTCGGAGAACGTCAGCCGCGCGTCGGCGTTCACCGGAGCGGAATCGACCGCGATGGCGGGTAACGCCGAGCGGGTCCGCAGATACGACAGCGCGCTCAATGCCCCTCCCGCGAGTGGACGTCCGTTGTCGATCGCGTGGGCAACGGCACCGTGTACGGCATGTGGGGATGCGGGATCGAGCCCAGGAAAGTCGATTCCGACCGCGAAGTTCCCCAGCACCAGATCGCTCTTCGGCAGATAGCGACGACAATCGAACAGGAAGGTCAGCGACTGTGCGACGGAAATTCCCTGTGCAGCAATCGCAGTCGCGACCGAACCGCACAGCATCGACGCCACCGACAGGTCTGGTGCGTTGCGATCACGCCAGCTGCGAAGTGCTGTCGGAGCGCCTGCCCTTGACGTCGCCATTGCCACAGCGGGTGATCGAGTCCACGGGATGCGTCTCGGCACCGGAGCAGTTGCTGTCGTGGTCGACCTCGATCGAGAGCGCGAAGCGCCTAGCCGTCCGTATGCAACTGCACCGACCTTGCCTGGATTTCGAACAGCCCAGCTGCTGAACGCCCGTGGCAGCGGACTTTTCACAACAGGTGCCGTCGCCCAGGTGGGGAGAGGGGGATTCTCGGAAGGATCAGCAAGGTAGGCGTAGAGCTCCACCGGCAGTAAAGCATCGCTCAAACCATGCGACAGATCCAGAAGAAGGTACTCACCGGCAAGACGACCTCGCAACGGGACTTCGGCCGACGCCGTCGACGAGAGTTCGACGAGGGCATCGGCGATACCGGCCGCCGTGACCGGCGGCGCGGATTCCACCTCGGCGCAGACTGCGTCGGGTTCGTACGCCCACTGCTGCGTCGACGGCGTGGCCCGCAGGCCCAGACGTGCAGCGGGACCTGCCGAGGCCAGCTTCCGTAGCCGCGCTCGGACACGTTCGATGCCACCGAAATCTGCGGGCCCGAGCCCGCCGATGAGCCGAGAATCCGACCGCAACATGTCCAGTGCGGTTGCCTTGTATGCGATCGCGTTTCCGCTCATGGCGCACCACTCTCGGGTACCGGCCGACGGTAGGGGGCGTGGATACGGCCAGGATCGAAGATTCGAGGCCTGTAATCGATGTGATGCGCACCGCTGGTGCTGTACTCGCGGGCGTAGTCACCGTTCGCGAACTGCTGCGGACGTTCGGCCAGGCCCGTCGGGTGCGGGCGTGGTCCGGGCGGGGCGGGCGGAAACGGATCCTCCGGTGGGGGCGGACCATCACGATGCGACAACAGCCTGATCCATCGAATCAGCGGCACGATCAACACGAGTGCGCCGAACCCCTCGGCCGCCAGGTATGCCCAGCCCACAGCGGCGATGCCGAGTGAGGACGACAGGCTCAGCGAACCGATGATGATGATCGACGTCGCGATCACCTGCACCACGACAGCCAGCCGCATTTTTCGTTGGACACGCGCAAGGCCGTCGTAGAGCGATCCTACGACCGAGAGCGGAATGGTGAACGCCGCGAGTTGGACGATGATCGTGCCGTTCTCACGGTACTCCGCCCCCACGATCCCCAACCCGAACGGTGCAATGAACGCGAGGAAGAACGAACCACCCAACGCCACGATGGCGACCATCGTCATGAAACGTTTGGTCAATCGCGAGAATTGATCCGGGTGTGCGGCGACCTCGGCGACGAACGGACCCACGAGGACGCTGATCAGGATGTACAAGGCACTGACTATCGACCAGGTCAACGAGAAATACGCGTTGCTCTCGGTGCCCAACGTGGCCACGACGATCATCGGGATCAGCAGCGGAGCGAGTGAACCGAGTGCGGTGATGCCGTAGGCGGATCCGAAGTACGACCACAGCTCTCGGCGCGGCGGAAGATTGGGTTCCAACTGATATCGAGGCTCGGTTCGTAGCGCGCGCAGGATGTGGCGAAGAACGACAACCGACGCGATGACCGCGGGGATGGCCCATGCCGCGATGATCGACGTGCTCCGAGCCGTCGCGAACAAAGCAAGAAGCAAACCGAATTTCACGACGGCATGAAAGACGTTCTTGGCCGCTGCCCAGCGTGCGACTCCGAGCCCGGACGACGTCTGATCTTGCAGTGCGAACACCGCGAGTACCGCAACGAACAGTGGGAACGTGACGATTTCGGCGGTGCTGGTGAACATCTTGTCGACCGGCGCGAAGAGCAGGAACACGCACGCGAGGACGAACGCGAACGCGGTGACCGTCAGGTAACCGCGTACGACGAACGACCGTGCCAGTCGGCCGGAATCGGGCAGAAACCGCTCGTACATCGACCCGAGACTGAGGTTGGACAATGTCGAGAGCATGACGGCGGAGGTGATCACCGCGGAGGCGCTGCCGACCTCGGCCACCGGGTACAAGCGGCCCGCTGCAGCCCAGAACAGCAAACCGAGGCCACCGGTGATGACGGTGGACAGCATCAAAGCCAGAGAATTCAGTGCCAGGTTGCGGTCGGAACTTTTGCCGCTCGCAGTGTCGTCGGGTACCTGCGGGTCACTCGGTGTCTCGGGTCGAGACGGGATTTGGGCCTGGCTGACCTTCTGGATCGGCATCGTGTGAGACATGAGGCCCATGTCCCAACGAACCGGCTCGAGTGGATACCATTCGAGCCGCTCGAGATTGTGGTGTCGCGGTGGTGCGATCTTCGGTGCGCGGTGTTTCACAGCGGCTGCCACCGCACCGGTACCGGGGGCGCAGGCAAGCCGATCTCCATGTCGAAGGCCTCGTTCACCGCGTCGACGAGTTCTCGGCGAACCGTTTCCCGCAAATCGCGGCTGTACAGCGAGTGATCGCCGGCCTCGAAGGACTTGACCGTTGTCGAGCCGGATCGGATGTCGGACTGCTTACGCAGACGACGCATCCCTTCCGGGCCGCGGTTGTCCACGAACCACGCAGTGTCCGTCGGAGACAGAAGGACAGTGGTTCGCACGTTCTTCGACGCCAACCTGCGTAGTGAAATCTCCGGAACCTGGATGAGACCGCGTAATCCGAGCCACAACCACATGCGATACGGCATCGAAGGCTGCAGGCCGTTCTTCACGCGCACGCCCACGTGGTGCAGGCGATCCAATGCGGACGCGACAAAGCCCTTGTCCTCGAGCACCATCGAGGAACGCTTGACGAATTCGAGCCGTTTGGTGGTCCAGTCGAGGCTGTTCAACAGGACCGCGGAATTCACGCCGAGTTCGGCCGCCGCAAAGCTGGAGTACCAGGAACCCGAACACATCCCGGACACCATGACGTTGCGCGGTCCGGCGCCCGCTTGCTGCACTGCCGTCAGTGCATCCTCGTTGCCTTCTTCGCTGTAGAGCTCGGTGATCTCGCCGTCCGACACCGGGCCACTTTCACCGGTGCCGCGGCGATCGAATCGAAGAACCGAAACGCCATGGGCCGCAAGGTGACGGGCCACCTCGATCCACAGTCGAACAGGTCCGACCCGGTGTTCGTTCGCGGTCGGGTAGAGGACGAGGGTCGGTCCGCCTCTCGCGCACGACGGGGATGTCGTCCTGATGGCGAACAGAGCGTTAGGCCCGAGGGATTGCGCCGTCTCGATCACAGTGCTTTCGCCGCTGCCGAACTCGGCGTGATCACGCAGTGGCACCGAAACCGGAGCTTCACTGCCGTCGAAGCGTTCCGAGATCCACCGAGCCAGATGGGTGATGTCCGCGGTGGGCATGACCACCTCGAAATCCGAAGGTTCGAGAAACAGTTCGTGATCGGACAGCGTGTGCTCTTCGGCGTTCTGCTTCTCCACCAGGGCCCGGAGGGGCTTGGCGTCAGCGCGTTCCGGGCGGGTGGCGACAAGGACAGGGCACTCGATCGGTGGAAGCTTGGAGATGTCGAGAGCCGCGAGGTCCGAGCCCACATCCGGGTGCAGCACCGCACCGATGATCGACACCCGAGCGTCCTTGTCGGAGTCCTGGGTGACACTGACCGAATACAGGGCGCGCTGCTCGCGAAGGTAGGACCGACCACGAACGACCGGGTCCCACAGGGCAACTGCGGTCAAGGGGCCGAGCTGGGAGAACGCCGCAGTGCTCAGTAGTGCGCCGGCACGCAATCCGACGAGCGCCACCGCGTCGACCCCGCTCGAGCGCACGAACTCGGCGGCCGTGACGATGCTGCGGGTCCACCGCGAGACGATGTCTTTCGAGTCCTGATCGCCGGCGGAATCTCCGGTGCCGTAGTAGTCGAACCGGAGTACGAGCAGACCCGAATCACACAGCTTCTGCGCAAGCAGAGTCAAGCCGCGGTAGGAGTCGACCTGCTCCTTACCCAATGGCGGACACAGGATTACACCGCCCCGTGCGCGCCCACCGGCGGGTACATGCACGGTTCCGAACAAGCTTTCCGATTCGGGGCCGAACCACGTCGAGTACTTTCCGCCGGCAGTATGCGGATGCATGTCGACATGAGAGGTGTCCGTGTTCCGCTCTGCCGTACTTCGAGTGCTCACAGGACGATCCCCTCGTTGTTGGTTGTCGTTCGCTCAGCGGGAAATGGAAGCGGGCCACTTTCGACTGTCGAGGCCGTGGGTGCGCAACATCGCCAGTGCGATGCGCTCCATGCCGAATCCGACGCACGCGCTGTGTGCGGGTTCGCCGTCGACCGTGGAAATTCCGAACGTGTGACCGAAATGGTCACGGTGGCAATTGCACGAGACCACAGCAGTGCCGTCGTCCAGGTCGCCGTAGAGTTTGACGACGAGTTCGGTCTTGAGGTTCTCGTTGCGCTGGTTCGCGGCCAGCATGCGGCCTGCGCGTCCGAAGAACGGGTCGTTGGCGATGACGGCTTCGGCTTCGAGGCCGAGGTCGGCAAGCACCTCCATGCCTCGCACCACCCAGCGTTCGCGATGTGCGATGGCCTCCTCCGGGGTGCCGACACGAACGTACTCGTGCATCCGAAATGCTTGCATCCGTGCGGGATCCACCGCCGGCTCGTGCCGGAAGCAGTAGCCGTAGATATCGAGTAACCGGCCGTCTTCCGGAAGCACGCCCGTCATCATCGAGTACGACGGGTGGCATGCGGCCGAAACGAGCATGGTGCCTGCGGATTCGAGGTGGTGATCCCAGTCCTTGCCTTCGGCGCGGTCCGCGAGCAACGTGGCATGGGCCTTGTTGTCACCGTCGAAGGTGTTGATGGCGCCGGTCAGATTGGGAAACGAGGCAATGTAATCGGTGCGCTCGAATGCTTCTCGCGGGAAGACCGGTGGGAAGCGGAATCGTGGAGCCGAAAATCCATGCTCGGATCGCCCCGCTGCATCGACGACCGCGTCGATTCTGTCGATGATGTCCTCGAACTCACCCGAGCGGCCGTAGAGACCCGCCACCGAGCTGGGTACGAGGAGTTCGGCGGCAACGAGTTCCTCACGGAATCGTGCTCGCGCCGAATCGAGTTCGGACATCTCGGTGGGGTTTGCGTGTGCAGTCATTCAGTTACCTTTGTAGACGAGCGCAAGTTGGGAGTTGTGCCCGAGAATGCGTTCGTTGCTGACCATGATGGCGGAGCCGTGCGCGTCCCGCAGGTGACGGCCGATGCTCATATCGGAGTCCTGTCGGTAGCCGGAAATGCCGCAGATCTGCAACGCTTTGCCGACGATGTCGATGACGAGTGACGACGCGGTCACCTTGAGGTTGTTGATCCGCACCGCGAATCCGATGGCGCCGAGATCTCCGGGGGAGTCCGCGATGGCCTCGTACTTTGCTGCCGCGCCGAATACCGCGTCGACGAGTTGCTCGTGCACGACATACAGCTCGGCGAGCCGAAGTGCGCTCGGCGGGGTCACTCCCGGCGTGCGACTGGCGGCCTTGCGAACGGACTTGCGCGCCTTGGTAACTGCCGCATCAGCGATGCCCAGCCACGCGGCACTCCACAGCACATGGGCGGCAGGCAGCATCGTCTGCGCGGAGATATCGCCGTAGCTGTCACCGAGAATGCTCGACGTCGTGGCGGTTGCTTCGAGTTGGAATCCGGGGCTGCACGTTCCACGGAATCCGAGGGTGTCCCAGTCTCCGGTGCGTTCGAGCACGACGTCCGGCTTCTCGCAGACGACCAACACCTGATCGCTCGGAGGGCTGTCCACCGAGCGGCGAGCCGTCGCGAGGACGAATTGCGCGTATTCGCCATAGGAGATTACCGGCGCGGTTTTCGACAACCGGATCCGATCGCCGTCGTACTCGACCGCGCACCCACTGGTTCGCACGTCGCCACCGATGTTGATCTCGGTGGTCGCCGAAGCCACCAACGGGCGTTCGGCAACGAGCCGACGCAGCAGCGACTCCATGGCGTCGGACTTCCCGTGCCGGACGATGCTCAGCACCTGGGACTGATGCATCACGAAGATCATTGCCGAGGATGCGCATTCTGCGCCCAGTGCCCGTGCAATGTGCGCGAGTTGGGTAAGGGAAAGACCGCCGCCACCGAACTGCACGGGAATGCCCGCCTCGAGGAGACCAGCCTGGCGAATCGCCTCCATGGACTCGGTCGGGAATCGTGCATCGCGGTCGACCTCATCGGCGAACGCACGCACCGTGGTGAGTACCTCCGACATCGTCGAGGTGTCGACGGTGTCCGGGTAAGCGGTGGTCATCGCGCTCAGTCCGTGAGTTGTGCGACGGCTGTGGCGATGGACTCGATGCTGGCGAACGTTGCCTTCTGCAGCATGGAATCGGGGAATTCGATGTCGAACTCGTCCTCGAGAGCGATCATGACGTTGACGCTGGCATGCGAGGTGAGGCCATTGTCGTAGAGATCGGCCGAGTCCTCGATGTCCGAACCCGGAAGTGGAAGCTTCCCGAATTTGTCCAGAACTTCTCGAATCCTGGCCGAATCTGCAGCATTGAGTGTTTCCATACGAACCTCCACTGAATCTCGTAACTTTCCGAGACCGGACGGCCTCGTACTGACTGCGGGTTTGCAACACGTCCATGTTTGCAACCCAGCTGTCTCCCCAGACCTTCCCAAACAATATAGTAGATTGTTTTGAATCGTCGGCTCGAATTGTTTCGCTGCTCTTGTGTAGGTTTCCTACCAGCAGGTTTCCCGAGGATTCGGCTTTCAATCGAGATGAGCATCACGGCTGTGTGGGGCCTTGTCCCGCCCGTATGCGCTCGAGGTGGGCGGGGTGAACAAGTACAGTGAGGGCTTCGTCGGGTCGATCAAAGAAGGAACTCAGTGCCGGTGAGTGGAGTCTGCGGCATAGCCGTGGAGCCGAGTGTCGTCCGGATCTCTTACCTCAGAGACGGACGCCGCATCGAGGATTCGATAGACGCCGAAGGAGCCCATTGGCTCCTGAACGGCAAGCTCGCCGACTGCGGACCGTTCGACGACGTCGTACTCACTGGACGCGATACGGACGTAGTGGCTTCGCTCCTGGACTCGCTCGACAGTAGTGAAACCTCCACCGTTCGAATGGTCGACGAGGGTTCGGCGGTGCTGGCTTACGCGCGCTCGATCGGAAGGCTCGCGACCGCCCGTGCATTGTTGGTGCTCGACCTCGGAACGAACGGTACGACCGCGCTCACGTTGGATGTAGCAGCAGGCGACGTCACCCGAACTCGACGCACCCCGATCCTTTCGGGTGACGCACTCGACCGGATAGTCGAGAAAATCGTCAAGGCCAAGAAGATCCTTCCCCCAGCGGCAGGCCCGGAAGGCGAACGCGAATACCGCGTGTTTTTCCGCGACCTCAAAGAGATACTCAGCACGGCTGCGGGTGTCCGCGCGCCGAACAACGGGCCGGTACTGATCACTCGCAACGAATTCGACGACGCCGCAGCCCCGCTGATCCTCCAAGCACTCTCTTGGGCGGTCCCATCGCCTCCGGATGCGGTGTTGCTCATCGGCGGTGGCTCGCACATGCCGATCGTGCGGTCACTCGTCGAACGCCAATGGGACGTCGACGTCGTCGTTCCGGATTCCCCGATGTCGGTCATCGCGGAAGGTGCGGCGCTCGAAGCCGCACCGAGTGCCCCCACGATGACTCTCGCGGCGCTGCTGGCGGAGCACGACGGCAGCACGCTTCCATCCGTAGTTCCCGAACCAGTCGTAGTTCCCGAGCCGGTCGAGGCGGAACCCTCGATGCCGGAGCCGGCTCCAGACGCGGAAAAGGCACAGGCCGCGAACGAGACCCCACCGGCATCGGTTCCCGCGCCACCGACGCCCCGTCGCATTCAGTGGTCGGTAAGGGACGCCTCCTGGTTGGGGGCAGTAGCCGCGGTGGTTCTGCTGGTCTGGATAATCGTCGCGGTACGAGGCAATACACCCCCTCCGCCCGGGATCGGAATCGATCCTGGTTCGATCCCCGCCAATAATTCCTCGGTTGCCGAGAGCGTGCCCGCGCTGCCGGAACCGATCCCGATGCCAGAGTCGGAGCCGCCGCCAGAGGCGGCGGACACTTTCGGTCCCGTCGAACCAGGCGTCGATCCGGATACCGGCAGCATCGAATACACCGAGGACGGTTTCTACTACGACGACGGCGAGGTTGCCGAAGACGGCTCGGATGTGAACTGACCCCAGCGCTGACGGGGTAGCGCCGCACTTCGGACACACACCCGGTAGCGTGGCCCCTCGGGCGAGTATCGGAGTCCGACCGTCTATCGCGAAGCGAGGCAAGAGAGATGACTGTGTTGTTGGGGGTGTCCATGGGCGCCCACGCCGTGCGTATGGCTCAGCCACGCAACGAGACGGCCAATGCTCGCGTCTCGTCGACCCGTTTGCTCGAAGCTCCTCAACAGTTGTTCTTCCACAATCAAGTCATCGACACGATCGACGATCACGTCGAGTACCTGGCCGCCGAGTCCATCAGCGCGCTGGCCGCCGAGTCCGAGCCGTCGATGACGACCGGCGTCGCGTACCGGGACGCCCACCAAGCGGACACGCTGCACCGCGCGCTGGAGAATCAGCACCTGCAGAACTACCGTCTCGTGCCCGAGGTCGAGGCAGTTCTCGAATACCTCGTCGTCAGTGGTGAAGCCGCGGGCTTCTCGACAGTCGCATTGTTCGACCTGGGAAGTTCGGGTCTGAACGTCAGCGTCGTGAATCTGGCCGCCCGTCGAGTCGTCGTCACGCAACGCTCCAGTGCGTTCAGCGGAGATCTCATCGACGAATTCCTTCGTGACAATCAGCTCGCACGCCTCGGTAAGCCGAGCGATGCCGCCGACATGGACCTGTTCGAGCGCCGGTGTCGTGTGGCCAAGGAACGGCTGTCGAGCAACGACGCGGTCTGCCTGCCCGACGAAAGCGGCATGATCCTGCTCTCGCGGGAAAACTTCGAGACATTGATCGCCGATCACATCGATCAGGCCATCGAGTTCGCACGCAGTGTTCTCATCGACGCAAACGTCCCTATCGACGCCGTCGTTCTCATCGGTGGGGGGTCGCGCATCCCGCTCGTTCGTGAACGCGTCGCCCCATCTCTGCATTTGCCGGCAATCACTCCGAACGAGCCGGAAACTGTCTCGGCCCGTGGCGCAGCACTCTCGGCGCGGCCGGCGGAGTACCCGCAGAGTGTGCAGCCCCGAACGATGCCGGCGCGCCCCACTCCTGCAGCACCGTTGCGGCCTGCACCTGCACCTGCACCTGCACCTGCACCTGGGCCCGCAGCGGGCGTCGTTGCGCCTCGACCCGTCGAAACGACTCCGACCGCAGCGAACGCGCAGAAAAATCTACCTGCTGCAGACACGGGTTCGAGGCCGTTCTACCCACCGACAGCCCCGCCTGTAGCTCCTACCGTTGCCGCGCCTGCCGTTGCTCCGGTGCCGGACGCCATGCCGGACGCGAGGGAAGTCGAATCGGCTTCGCCCGCCCCGAAACACTTCGCGCTCGAAAATGTCTACTGGCTGGACGCGGATTACGAGGACGAAGACGGTGAAGACGAAGACGCGCGTAAACGTCGTCGAATTCGGGCGTGGTCCGTATTCGGAGTTGCTGCAGCAGCGGTGATCGCAGTATCGGGATTCGTCGTGACGCGTCCGGACGCGCCCGCTGTCGTCGAGACCGCGGTGACGCAGCCACCGGCCACGCCGAGCGTGGCAGGGACGCCACCTTCTGCACCACCTCCGGTGATTCCGCCTCCGCCTCCGCCGCCCGTGGAGACCATCCCGGAAGCTCCGGTCGTCGAGCCCGAACCAGAGGTTGTCCAACCGACGCGCCAGCAAGTGACCGAGGATCGAACGACGGAGCAATCTTCCGAGCCTGAGGTCGCACCGCCGCCGCCGCCTCCACCGCCCCTGATCCCCGGCTTGCCGGACTTCACGCTGCCTACTTTGCCGCCGCTCTTCCCGCCCGCTCCCTGATCGAGGTTTCAGGCGTACGGATTCCGCGGGCGAATGTGCTCGAATATCAGAATGGTCTCGGTGGCGGCGACGGCTGGATGGGCGCTGAGGTTGTCCACGACGAAGTTGCGTAGTGCCGCGGTGTCTACCGTCGATACGTGGATCAGAAAGTCGTCCGCGCCCGCGATGAAGTAGATGTTCAGCGTCTCATGCAGTACCGCGATCTGCTCGCCGAATTCGTTGATTCTTCGTCTGGCATCTGCCTGTAGTCGGACCGAGATCATGGCCTGGATGCCCTGCCCGAGGGCTTCGGGATCGATTTCGGCATGGAACCCGCGAATAACTCCGCGCTCGACGAGGGAACGCACCCGTCCCAGTGCGGTCGATGGTGCGATACCCGCTGCCGCAGCAAGTGCATTGTTGGGTGTGCGGGCGTTGTGCCGAAGTACGTCGATGAGGATGTGGTCGATGTCGTCGAGCGGCGTCTTTCGAGCATCTGCCGTGTGCCGAACATCGTTCGGCGCACGCCCCACTTGCCCGCCGTGCGCTGAATTATCCGCTCCCATCTTCCCAATCTACAGAATTATGTTCACATCTGTTGGTCCTCATTCTCTTTATAATTCACAATTGTGGCAATCCGTCGAATCATTATTCAGGAGGCCACCATGAAGATCGGAATTCCTCGCGAGATCAAGAACAACGAGTACCGGGTGGCCATCACCCCGGCGGGCGTACACGAATTGGTCTCGCACGGACACGAAGTCATAGTCGAATCCGAAGCGGGCGTCGGTTCGTCCTTCTGTGACACCGACTTCAAAGCGGCTGGCGCGCAGATATTCGCCGAGGCTGCCAAGGTATGGGACGCGGCCGACCTGCTGCTCAAAGTCAAGGAGCCGATCGTCGAGGAGTACGCACTGCTCCGCCGTGATCAGGTCCTGTTCACCTTTCTGCATTTGGCCGCGTCGAAGCCCTGCACCGACGCATTGCTCGCATCGGGCACCACCGCGATCGCCTACGAGACCGTCACTGCCCCGAACGGATCACTCCCACTGCTGGCGCCGATGAGCGAGGTTGCGGGCAGGCTTGCACCGCAGGCAGGTGCCTACCATTTGATGGCCAGCGGTGGAGGCCGCGGCGTTCTCATGGGGGGAGTGCCCGGAGTGCGTCCGGCGAACGTCGTCGTCATCGGTGCAGGCGTATCGGGAAGGAACGCCGTCGCCATAGCCCACGGCATGCACGCCGACGTCACGGTGCTCGATCTCGACGTCAAGGCGCTACGCGGCATCGACGATCTGTACCACGGCAGCGTCAAGACGGTCGCGTCCAGCGCTTTCGAGCTCGAACAGGCTGTTCTTGCCGCAGACTTGGTGATCGGGGCGGTACTGGTACCGGGGGCAAGGGCGCCGATGTTGGTCTCCGACAGTCTCGTTCAGCGTATGAAGCATGGTTCGGTGCTCGTCGACATCGCCATCGACCAGGGCGGCTGCTTCGAGAATTCGGTTCCCACTACGCACGCCGACCCGACCTACCGGGTACACGAGTCGGTCTTCTACTGCGTCGCGAACATGCCGGGCGCTGTCCCGCGGACATCGACGTACGCATTGACCAACGCGACGCTGCCCTACGTCTGCGCGCTCGCGGACAAGGGTTGGGAAAAGGCATGCGAGGCGGACGCAGGCTTGCAGGACGGGCTGAGCACGCACCACGGTGATCTGTTGTCGGAGAGCGTCGCGGCAGCCTTCGCATGACGTGTCGACTGTCCTAGCGAGAGTGCCTGCCTGCCTTCTTCGCAGGCGTCTCCGACGGCTCCGGCGGTCCGCCTGGCCGGGCGAGCATGGCGGCGATGGCAGTGGTCAGCGGAACGGACAGCGCCAGCGCGATACCGCCGACCGAAGACCGAACGATCTCGATAGCCACAGCGTCACCGGTCAGAACATCCTGGATGGAGCGGCCGGTGACGCTGAACAGCAGCAGAAGTGGAAGCGCCCCACCGGCATACGCCAGCACCAGGGTGTAGACGGTGCTGGCGATATGGTCACGCCCCACGCGCATCGCAGAAGAGAAGATCTGCCGTCGCGTCGTCGATGCATCCGCCGAGGCGATCTCGAACGCAGTCGACGCCTGGGTGATCGTCACGTCGTTGAGGACACCGAGCGACCCGATGATGAACCCCGCGAGGAGTAGCCCGGTGATGCTGACCTGTTGAATGTAGGCCTGAACGTCGGTGTTCTGTTCCTCCGACAGCCCCGTCAGGTGGGTCATCCGAATCGCAACATAGGACAACACTGCCGCCAACGCCATCGACAGGAGAGTTCCGAGGAGGGCCGAACTCGTCCGCAGGTTGACGCCGTGCGCAAGGTAGAGAACGCCGTACAGAATGACAGCACCGGAGACCAAGGCGACAGGAATCGCCGGTGCGCCGTCGAGAAGCGCGGGGAGCATGAATCCGACCAGCACGCCGAATGCCACGACCAATCCCAGCAGCGCACGAAAGCCGCGCCATCTCGCAACGACGCAGATGACGACGGCGAACACACCGACGATGACTGCGAGTGGAAATCCGCGGGCGTAGTCGTTGAACGAATACTGGGTGGTTCCGGTGGGATCGGTCTGCCGGACCAGCCGAATGCTTTCCCCGGTACGCAGGTCCGGTTGGCCGGGGCCCGGGGCGATTTCGATCAGGGTGCGCGTGCCCGCATTCGGTCCCGAGTCGATCGTGACGATGCTGCGTTGGCAGTCGTATCCTGCGCTCGCAGGTGGCGTCGGGTTGCCGGTGAATACGCGTCCGGAAGAAGCGCTACCGCAGGGGCCGATGTCCTGCGACACAATCGTGCCCGCTTCGCTTTGGACCGCGCGACCACCGGAGGTGTTGAACGGGAGCGGAATGTCGACGTTCTGCTGGCTCGGCCACAGTGCGATTGCACCGCCGATCACGCATATTCCGATCGCGAAGAGAAGCCCCACGACTATCCGCGCGGCGACGGGTCCGAGCGGTGCCGGTGCGTTGCTGTGTCCGTGCCCATGACCGTGACCGTGTGAATCCACGGTGTCACAGTATCGGGACGTCGCGAGTGGCCTGCAGCCTCATCGGATCGGGAACGTTATGGAGCTCGGTGGCGGGGAGCAGGGGGGCGTCCCCCGCCACCTTCCTGATCGCCCCGGGGGGGGTGGGGT
This sequence comes from Mycobacteriales bacterium, assembly GCA_038198705.1. Classification (GTDB taxonomy): domain Bacteria; phylum Actinomycetota; class Actinomycetes; order Mycobacteriales; family Mycobacteriaceae; genus Rhodococcoides. Next base: position 26,560 of record JBBPZN010000108.1, on the reverse strand, counting down.
ACGACCAGTGCTCGGGCACGCGAGGTGCCGTACGCCAATGTACAGATCTACAGCCGACTTGGCATGAGCATGGAACTGTTTTATATGTCACTTTTCAATTAATTTCCCTACTTCACGGTCAGCTACGGACCTGGGTGCCCATGAACAGCGAGCCAACGAACCTATTGCTTGTACGAAGCAAGAAAATTGCCGAACCGTTCGATTGCCTCCGACAAATCACGCGCCCACGGAAGCGTGACGATGCGCACATGATCGTGCCCGGGCCAGTTGAAACCGGTGCCCTGCACCACCAGAATCTTCTCCTGCAACAGCAGGTCCTGGACAAGCTTCTCGTCGTCGTAAATCTCGTGCACTTCCGGGTCGAGGCGCGGAAATGCGTACAGCGCACCGCGCGGCTTCACACACGAGACACCGTGGATCTCATTCAACTTCTTCCATGCGACGTCACGCTGCTCGAGCAGTCGTCCGCCGGGAAGAATGAGATCGCCGATGCTCTGATGTCCGCCCAGCGCCACCTGAATGGCGTGTTGTGCGGGCACATTGGGACACAGCCTGGTCGACGCCAGCAGGTCGATACCTTCGAGGAATCCGGCCGCATGGGCCTTGGGCCCGGTGATCGCGAGCCACCCTGCCCGGTATCCAGCCACCCGGTACGCCTTGGACAGCCCGTTGTACGTCAAGCACAGAAGGTCGGGAGCAAGGCTTGCCAACGACGTGTGTTCGGCGTCGTCGTAAAGGATTCGGTCGTAGATTTCATCGGCCAACAGCAAAAGCTGATGCTTACGAGCCAGCTCGACGATGCCCCGCAGGATCTCCTTCGAATACACCGCACCGGTCGGGTTGTTCGGATTGATCACCAACAGCGCCACCGTCTTGGGGGTGATCTTCGATTCGATGTCCGCGAGGTCGGGATTCCAGCCGTTTTCCTCGTCGCATATGTAGTGCACGGCCTTACCGCCCGCGAGCGTCGTCATCGCCGTCCACAGCGGATAATCGGGCGCGGGGATCAGAACCTCGTCGCCGTCGTCGAGCAATGCCTGCATCGTCATCGTGATGAGCTCGGACACGCCGTTGCCCAGGTAGATGTCGTCTACGTCGAGTTCGGGGAAGCCAGGTTCGAGCTCGTAGCGCGTGACGATCGCACGCCGGGCAGACAGAATGCCCTTGGACTCCGAGTAGCCCTGCGCATACGGCAACGCGGCGATCATGTCACGGACGATGACATCGGGCGCCTCGAACCCGAACGGCGCAGGGTTGCCGATGTTGAGCTTGAGAATCCGATGGCCTTCGGCTTCCAGTCGCGCCGCGTGGGCGTGTACCGGGCCGCGGATCTCGTACAGCACGTTCTGCAGCTTGGTCGACTGCTGCAACGTGCGATGTTGACGCGTCTGATGGTTCGCCTGCGGTTGGTTCACCCCTCTATCGTGCCAGGTCGGTGCCCAGCGCATCCAGGCATAGTGGACCAGGCCTTTCCTGTCGGAGCGGGATGCGACAATTTCCTCTATGTGCGGACGGTATGCCAGTACCCAGAGCGACAGCGACCTGCGGGCAGTCTTCGACATTGCCGAGACCATCGGCGAAGAGCTGCCCCCGGCGTACAACGTGGCGCCCACGCAGACAGTGCGAACCATTCTCGAGCGCGCACCCAAAGACGAACCCGAGGCCGACGCTGTAAGGCAGTTGCGTTCGGTTCGCTGGGGCCTGATCCCGTCGTGGTCCAAGGACATGAAGATCGGTAGCAGGCTCATCAACGCGAGATCCGAGACGATCACCGAGAAACCGGCCTTCAAGAAAGCCGCAGCCCGTAGGCGGTGCATCGTCCCAGCCGACGGTTACTACGAGTGGGAGAAGCGCGACGGCAAAAAAGTGCCCTACTTTCTGCACTCCAGCGGGGTTCTGGAGATGGCCGGCTTGTACGAGCTGTGGCGTGACCCGTCGAAGTCCGAAGAGGACCCGGATCGATGGGTCTGGTCGGTCACCGTATTGACGGCTCCGGCAGCGGACGCGCTCGGTCACATTCACGATCGCTCCCCGGTGATCGTGCCGGAGTCCCTTCGGTCCGAATGGCTGGACCCGGCGATGACCGATCTGGGTGCGGTCCAGGAGATGCTGGCCGCAATCCCCGAACCCAACTTGGTGCCCTACGAGGTCAGCTCCGCGGTCAACAGCATCAAGAACGACAATCCCGATCTGCTTCAACCGGTCGCCTAGGTCCATGGTTGCCGACGCGATGGCGAGCACGGCGTCGGGGCAGTGACTCACCTACCCTGGTCGGTGTGACCCCTGCAGCGCTGCCCTTCGGATCCTGGCCATCCCCGATTTCCGCCGTCGACCTCTCCGCCAGCGGACACCCCGTCGAAGGGGGCCGGTTCGTCGGCGATGAAGTGTGGTGGTCGGAGATGCGCCCGACCGAGGGTGGGCGCACCACAATGTGCCGCATCGAGAACGGTGTTGTGACTTCACTACTGCCCGAGCCGTTCAACGCGCGCACCCGTATTCACGAATACGGCGGTGGGGCGTGGACCGCGACCGAAGACGGACGGATCGTGTTCTCGGAGTTCTCCGATCAGCGCATCTATATCGGCAAGCCCGGTGAGACGCCGGTGCCGCTGACCCCGGCGCCTGCAGTGGCGGCAGCGGTTCGATACGGCGAACTGTCGATCGTCGGCAACGAAGTGCTCGCGGTCAGGGAAACGCACGACGGGGCGAACGTCTCCCGCGACATCTGCGCGATCGCACTCGACGGTTCCGGCGTTCGATCGCTGGCCTCGGGATCGGACTTCCTGGCGTACCCGCGGCTCTCGCCGAATCGGAGCACGCTGGCGTTCGTCGCCTGGAACCACCCGCAGATGCCCTGGGATGGAACCGAACTCCGAATCGTCGATCTGGCCACCGGGGTGTCTCGAACAATCCTCGGCGGTACCGACGAATCGGTGCTGCAACCGGAATGGATCGACGACGAGTCGCTGTACGTCATCAGCGACCGATCCGGATGGTGGAACATCTACCGGACATCCGTCGATGCAGACGTAGTGGCGTTGCATGCAGCGGATGCCGACTTCGGCGCTCCGCTGTGGCAGCTCGGCGCACAGTGGTACTCGGTGCTCGACGACGGAAAGCTCCTGACGGTCAGGACCTTCGGCACCGATACGCTCGGCATCCTCGATCCCGTCACCGGATCGCTCGACGACATCGACCTCGACGGGCTGACCTCCATTTCCCTCGGTGGCCGCCGCGGATCGTCGGTGCTGTTGCGCGCGGGCGGTGCACACAATGCCAGCGGGTTGAGGCTGTTGGATCTCGACACGCGCTCGCTGGTGGAAATCCGCTCGGGTCGAGAGTCAATTCCCGACGCCGCCTACCTCCCTCAGGCGGAGCTGATGACCTTCCAGGGCCCACAGCGCGAAGTCCATGCAATCGCCTATGCTCCGCGCAACCCCGAATACCGCGGACTAGAAGGAGAATTGCCGCCCTACGTGGCATTCGTCCACGGAGGTCCGACGGCCCACGTCGCGCCAGCGCTCAACCCGGTATTCGCGTACTTCACCAGCCGCGGAATCGGAGTGATCGACGTCAACTACGGCGGATCGAGCGGATACGGACGGGAATACCGCAATCGTCTCCGCGGCCAGTGGGGAGTCGTCGACGTCGAGGACACGATCGCGGCAGTGCAAGGGCTCGCCGACGCCGGTCTCGCAGATCCAGCCAGACTCGCGATCGAAGGCGGATCGGCAGGCGGCTGGACCGTCCTGGCGGCGCTGACATCCTCGAATGTATTCGCTTGCGGTGCTTCGTACTACGGAGTTGCCGAACTGGAAATGTTCGTCGCCGAGACGCATGACTTCGAATCACGGTACATCGACAGCCTGATCGGACCGCTCCCCGACGCGATCGACCTGTACCGAAGCCGCGCGCCGATCAACAACGTCGACGGATTGTCCTGCCCAGTACTGTTGCTGCAAGGGCTTTCCGACCCGATAGTGCCGCCGTCACAGGCCGAACGATTCCGGGATGCACTCGTACGCAAGGGTATTCCGCACGCATACCTGGCATACGAGGGTGAATCGCACGGGTTCCGTAAACTGGAGACGCAGGTTCACGCGCGGGAATCCGAACTATCCTTCTACGGTCAAGTGCTCGGCTTCACTCCGCCCGGTATCCCTCAGCTCGAATTGTGGAGGCCCTGAGCGTCGTTCGGGGCTAGGCGCGCACCCTTTTTGGTAACCGGGGCCGGTTGTTCGCGTCCGAGCGTGGCGGTGCGCTTTGGAAAAAGGGTGCGCGGTTGGAGGGTGCGGTCGAAGTGTGCGCTCAACGGTGCGCGGTCTAGGTGTGCGCGGTTGAAGTGTGCTCTGGCTAAGCGCGCACCCTTTTTGGTAACCGGGGCGGGTTGTTCGCGTCCGAGCGTGGCGGTGCGCTTTGGAAAAAGGGTGCGCGCTCAGCGGGCTATCGCTGTCGGCGGCGGCGACTTGGCCGCTCGTAGCGCTGCGGCTTCGAGTCGTCGACGAATCTCGGCCGGCGCAGACAGATCCGCCCACGTCAGGCGGACCACTTGAATGCCGGCGTCGCGGATCGCGTCCTCTCGAAGCTTTTCGCGCCACACCACCTCGTGTGCGGTCGAGCCTTCGGGGACTAGTCGTCCGTATTTGATCTTGCCGTCGAACTCGCATGCCGTCGTGGTGGCTCGAAGGTAGAAGTCGATGCGCGCGATCGATTTACCCTGCACCACAATCGAAGTCTGCAACTCGGGATGGTAGCCGAGTTCGGCCAGCGTCACTCGAGTTCGAGATTCCCCGACGCTTTCCGCGAGACCGTTCATGAAGTTGGCCACCCGCAACCCGGCTGCGTTCCCGGAATGCGTCGGGCGGAGATCCAGTGCGTTCACCACCTCGGTCGAGGTCAGATTGTGTAACCGAGCAGCTTCGTCGGCCGCGCACACCGCAGGCTCGAACTTTTCGGAGCGCGCGATATCGGCGATGGTCCGTCCGATACTCGTCACTCGAATACCGTCGACGTCCACTATCTCGTGCGGGTGGTATGGCGAACAGTGGAGGACGCGAACCGAACTCGTGCGCGCTCCACTTCGGCGATTACGCGTGACATGCACTTTCCTCAAGGGCAGACCCCATACCGACAGGCCGTGGACGACGGCCGCCGAGACGTGACTGAGCACGGCATCAGGGGTGCGAGCCGCGCCCAATACTGCCTCGGCGATCACGCGGTGCTTGTCGACGGCATCGAGCGCGTCGAACTCGCCTCGGCTCACGAACGCCCCTGGGCGCAAACGTTTCCACGACTCGGTTCGGCAATAACGCTGTAGTTCGGAGTCGGTGATTCCGCGGGTGAGGGCATCCTGCCGGCGAACGATTCGGGTCACGTGCTCATAGTCGTCAGCGATCCAGCTCAGGGCAATGGCCTGTGTATGGACCTGTGGATAACGTGAGCGCGCACCCCTTTTCACAAGTAAACCCCCTTTCTCTGCGGCGAGAAAGGGGGTGCACTTGCGAAAACGGGTGTTCGGTTACTTCTTTCGGCCCGGAGCCTTCGCGCCCGCTCGGAACCCGAGACCGCCCGGCTTGGCGGCTGGGGGAGCAACAGGTGCGTCACCGTTCGACGGCTGTGCACTCTCGGCTGTCGAAGCTGTCGAAGCTGTCGAAGCTGTCGAAGCTGTCGGCTCCTCGGGCTCGGCTTCGGTCGACACTGCAGGCTCTGCCACTGTCGCCGGGGACTCGGCTTCGCTCGACACTGCGGGCTCGGACTCGACAGCTACTGGAGCCTCTACTGCCGGTGCCTCTACCTTTGTTGCCGGAGCCTCTGTTGCTGGTGCCTCTGCCGCCGGCTTGCCCGGTGCCTTGGCGCCTGGCTTCTTGTAACCGGACTTGACTGCCAGGCCCTTGGCCTTGACGGTCGGCTTCGATTCGACGGCTGCTGAAGCTTCGGTCGCTGCCGGTGCCTCGACGGCTGCCGAAGCTTCGGTCGCTGCCGGTGCCTCCGCTGCCGGTGCCTCTGCCGCTAGGGCCTCAGCTACTGCCGGAGCCTCAGCCTCTACTGCCGGAGCCTCAGCAGGCTTGCCCGGTGCCTTGGCGCCCGGTTTCTTGAAGCCGGACTTCATGGCAAGACCCTTCGGCTTGACGGTCGGCTTGGTCTCGGTCGCTTCTGCCGAGGATTCTGCTGCCGACTCACTAGCCACGGGTGCTGCAGCTTCCGTCGCCGAAGCTTCGGCTGCCGGCGCAGCAGCCTTGGCGCCAGGCGCCTTGCCCTTCACCTGAAGACCCTTGCCACCTGGTGCTTTCGCGCCACCGGCCATACCGAGGCCCTTGGGCTTGGCTGCTGGCGGCGCGGCTTCTGCCTCGGGCGCGGCAGGTGTCGCTGCAGCTCCCGGTGCCTTCGCTCCCGGTGCTTTCGCGAGGCCCTTCATCTTCAGGCCACCGGCCTTGGGTGCTGGAGCTGCCGGTGCGGATGCCGACTCTGCGGGCTCTTCTACGGGCTGGACGCGCTCGGCTTCTTCGACCTCAGCGGCCTTCTCGGTGACGACGTCCGCCTGTGCAGGCTTCTCCCGGGGTATCACCTTGATGTTTTCGCCCAGAACCGAAGATTCGACGCGGGTGATCGACTCGAGCATCAGCTGCGCGACGTCGACGACCTCGACGCCTTCGTGTTCCCCGCCTTCTTGGCGTGCGGTGACGCCGTCGGTGAGCATGATGCGGCAGAACGGGCAACCGGTTGCGATCTTCTTCGGATTCATGCTGAGCGCTTCATCGACCCGGTCGACGTTGATGCGCTTACCGGTGTTCTCCTCCATCCACATGCGAGCGCCACCGGCACCACAGCACATGGAGCGTTCGCCGTGTCGCGGCATCTCCTTCAGATTGGAGCCGGAGGCTGCCATCAGTTCACGGGGAGCGTCGTACACCTTGTTGTGGCGTCCGAGGAAGCACGGGTCGTGATAGGTGATGTCCTGGCCGACGGTCGCCACCGGGATCAGCTTCTTCTGCCGCACCAGACGGTTGAGGAGCTGAGTGTGGTGCACGACCTCGTAGTCGCCACCGACCTGCGGGTACTCGTTACCCAGCGCGTTGAAGCAGTGTGCACAGGTGACGACGATCTTTCGCTGCTTCTGCTCGACGCCGTCGAACAGGTTGTTCAGCGTCTCGATGTTCTGCATCGCGAGCTGCTGGAAGAGGAATTCGTTACCTGCGCGGCGTGCGGAGTCGCCGGTGCAGGTTTCGTCGGCGCCGAGGACCAGAAACTTGACTCCGGCGGTGGCGAGAAGCTCGGCGACGGCCTTGGTGGTCTTTTTGGCGCGGTCCTCGTAGGCACCGGCGCAACCGACCCAGAACAGGTACTCGTAGTCCTGGAAGGAGTCGGCATCCTGCCCGAAGACCGGGATGTCGAAGTCCATCTCTTTGATCCAGTTGAGGCGATCCTTGGAGTTCTGGCCCCAAGGATTGCCCTTGTTCTCCAGGTTCTTGAACAGGCCTGCGAGCTCGGACGGGAACTCCGATTCGATGAGCACCTGGTAGCGACGCATGTCGAGGATGTGGTCGACGTGCTCGATGTCCACGGGGCACTGTTCGACGCACGCGCCGCACTGGGTGCAGGCCCACAGTGTCTCGGGATCGATGATGCCGCCCTCGGCGACGAGCGTGCGATCGGCTTCGTCACGCGCTGCCTGCGGGATCTTGTCGAGCTTGGCCTGGTCGGGCTTTCCGTCGGCGTCGACGAGTCCGATTTCGTCGCCGGCCATGTCTTTCTTACCGCCTGCAAGCAGGTAAGGAGCCTTCTGGTTTCCATGGTCACGCAACGACATGATGAGCAGCTTGGGCGAGAGTGGCTTGCCGGTGTTCCAAGCGGGGCACTGCGTCTGACAGCGACCGCACTCGGTGCAGGTGGTGAAGTCGAGCCAGCCCTTCCAGCTGAAGTCTTCGATTTTGCCGGCACCGAATGCGTCGACGTCGGGATCGGCCTCTTCCATCACGAGGACCTTGCCGCCGGACATCATGGGCTTCGCGGCGCCGAGGGCAACTCCACCGTCGGCCTCGCGCTTGAAGTAGATGTTGGGGAATGCGGTGAAGCGGTGCCAGGCGACACCCCAGTTGATATTGCGACCGACGATGAGCAGCCAGATCATGCCCGTCATCAATTTGATGAACGCGAAGACCGAGACCAGCTCGGGACTGGCCGGCAACAGCTTTGCGACCTGCATGGTGAAGAAGTCCGAGTACGCGTTGGCGTGTCCGTAGGTGGCGATCTTGCCGGCCTTCACCAGGATCATGCCGAGGCCCTCGAGAAGAACAATGCCCTCGATGATGTAAGCGACCGTCATTCGCGAGCCTGCGAAGCGGGACTGCCGCTCGGGCTTACGTGGGTGGTTGAGCTGGCGGATCACGATGAGCGTGCCGATGCCGACGACGGTGCCGATGCCGAGCAGTTCGTCCCACAGGTGCCATGCGAACGTGTTGCCGAAGATCGGCCAGTGAAATTCAGGGTTGAACGTCTGGCCGTAGGCCTCGAACCACAGCAGGAATCCGCCGAGGAATCCGACCATCACGAGCCAGTGCGCCCAGCCGACAGTTCTGAACTTGGTCATACGCGTGTGCGCGATGAACTCGATCATCATCTGCTTGAAGCGTGGGATGAACGGGCGCAGGCGCGTCCTGTCCGGCTGACCTTGAGCGATGGCCGCAACCATCTTGTAGATGCCACGGAAGAAGTAACCCCAGCAGATAAGACTGAGTAGGAAACCGACCGTGCCCAACGTAATCGTCAGGGCGTTCATGTAAGCGGCCTTTCGTTCATCGGCAGCGGGGGGGCTGCCTCGGGTCCAGCCCGACAAGCGTACGACTTTTCAGGTTACTCGTCAGTAACAAGGTTCGCGTACTGACGGGTAACTTGGCAACGCGGAGATCGCTCTGCGCTGGTGGATCGCCGGATCGTTCAACTTTCCGGTGGTCTGAACCGGTCGGTAGAGTCCATCCTGATGGTCACGTTATGCGTAGGGCGAACAGGGGTGTTCGAGAAGGCAGTCCTAAGTTCGCTCGTATTGCCCTCTCCGAGGGTTCGGATCGGCGGTCATCGACACCCCGTCATAGTTCAAGTTCGGTACGGAAATGTGTCCTACTTGGGTCAGAGCGTTCAGATGTGACAAATGAGAACTACTGCGACTCGAAGAGAACGCGAGAGGATAACGATCGGTCGAGTTGTAGGTTAAGCTGCTGCCGCACCGACTAACTCGCGGATTCGGTCTTGGGGTGTTTCTGCGTCTGCGGGGCAACTCTGTTCGACAATAGCCGGGCTCGATTTGCATAGAAACGGATTAATCTCGACATGAAACTCAGCAAGATGATCGTCACATCGGTGTTCGTTGCCGCGGCCATGGGGCTCGCCAGCGGAACCGCATATGCAGATCCGACTCCGGCACAGGAAGCACCTGCTCAGGACATCGGCTTCGAATCGAACCTCGAAGATCGCACCATCGTCACCACGATCGATGCGGGCGTCTTCAAGGTCGCCGACGACGGCAAGACGGTCGATGTGCTCGATCAGGCAGACAACACGGTCGTCACGCTGCCGCTCAGCTTCAATCTCGGTGGCTTGAACTTCCCGTACGAGCAGAACGTGGACAACGACGGCAAGACGCTCCGTCTCGTTCCTCAGCTCGATCTGACCAAGGCCTCGGCCAACTCGCGCACGCTCGGCGCAACGCAGGTTGCTTCGCCTGAGGAGAACCTGCTGGCGCAGCAGAACTTCGCGTCGCAGCTCGGTATTGCGACCGCTATCGGTGGATTTACCGGAACGGTCATCGGTGCGGTTGTCGGAACCATTGTTGCCTGTGGTCTGACTTTGTGCACTGGAGCAATTGCGGCCATCCCGGCTGGTGCTGGGGTTGGCGCAATCATCGGCACGATCGTCGCCGGCGGACCAACCTTGATCGTTGCTGGAATTGATCTGCTCAACACCCTGAACGCCGCTCCGGGAACCACGCAGTTCGCGAAGTAGTCTTTACTCTTACCGCATATCAGCCCGTCACCTCAGCAGAGGTGGCGGGCTGATATGCGTTCGAGGTAAGCCGAGTCGGGTCCGCCGGTTGGATTTCGACCACGATCGCGGCTAGGTAACCGAGCAGCGTCGCCGACTCTGATCGGTCCGAACGAGATCGCATGCCCCTTGTGTGAATGAAGCGGCAGGCAGGCACCGACTGCCAGCGACACTACGATGACGCGAGCGAATCGAATTGACCACTGGCAGAGTAGGTATCGGCCCGTCGGCGCGTGTGGACGACCTCGATCCACGTGTCGGTCGTTCGGCTGAACGTTTTGGTTTTCTTTACAAAACCTTGGTACTTTGTTCTGGTGGAAACAGGCGTCACTGAGGTTACGATGCATGTCCACTCCGAGCCCTCGTCCATCGAATCCGAGTGGTCCGCGCTCGCTGACCGGGTCGGGACGGTGTTCTCGTCGAGGCCGAGCTTCGTGGTCAATGTTGCGCGTGCGTTGAGTCTCGACTTCGAATTGGTGGCGATTCGTCGAGACGGACGGTTGGTTGCGTCGGCTGCCTTGTCTCTGGTGCGCCGCGGGCCGTTCACCCTCGCGAAGGTGATCGGCACCGGTTTGGGAGTGCCGATCGAATTTCTCAGCGAGGACACCGAAGCCTCCGACGCGTTGCTCGACGCCATTGCATCCCTGGGTTACATGGTGGATGCCGATTCCATGATCACGAACGATCCCACTCTGCGGAGGCTCGCGCAGCACGCGTCATGGACAGTGGACATGATGGTGCGTGAACGTGTCCCGGTCATCGATCTTGCTGTCGGACAGCGGGCCTCGGACCTTCGAAGTGCGAAATCACTGAAGAGGCTTCGCCAATACCGCACCGAGGTGCAGCGTCGGTCGTCGTTCCAGGTCGAGGAGATCACCGAGGTCTCGCATCTGGACGCTCGGTGGAACGACATCATGGAGGTAGCGATCCGCGGAATCGCCGGCTCCACGAAAATCAACTATCTGACTGCGCCGCACGGTGAGTTCGCTCGTGACTTTTTACGGAGCGAGGCGCGAGCAGGCAGGCTTTGCATTGCAGGTCTGGTGATCGACGGGCAGTGGGCCGCCCACGAGATCGGGCTGCGAACAGGTTCGCGGATGGAAGGGTGGCTCACGCATTACGACCCGACAGTCGGGCGGTGCCAACCCGGCCATCAATTGATCGAGTGGTTCGCGAACAATCACGACGAACTGGGCGTCGACGCACTCGACCAGGGAGTAGGCGTCAACGAGATCAAATCGGCTTGGGCCACATCGGATTACGAGCTCGTTCGAGTGTCGGCGGTACCGAAGGCCTGGGTTATGTCCGGGGTACTGGTCCGACTTCTTCGCCAGCTTCCCCCCGCCCTCTCGCGCATTCGACGATACGTCCAGCGCTTTCCCTGACCCACGCCCCTGTCGGATCCGACTAGCTTCAGTCGAGCGAGGCAGTCCTGACAGTCGTGCCTGTTTCTGCCGCAACCTGATCGATCGGGATGCCCAAGCTTGCCGTGCCACCGAACTGCGCGAGTGCAAGGTTGGCCTCGGTGCAATCTGGTGCGCCGCCACTGTTGGAGCCGCTGGTGATTCCCAGAGCGAGGGTTCCGGTCACGATGGCGCCACCACTGTCACCCGCGAGAGTGCATGCGGTACTTGCGAACCCGCGCACGGTGCGGCTGGTGCCGTCTTCCATGAACAGCTGGGTCTCGACGCGGTCTGCGGCAACCACTCCGCAGGTGAACGAAGACGACTGACCGGACTTGCAGACGGGCGCTCCGACGACGGGGGTAGCAGTGCCGGTGATGGTCACTGTGTTGCCGTTGGCTCCGCGGACGGTCGGCTTGTCGAGACCGGAGGAGGTGCCGTTGTCGTTCAGCGAGATCACCGACCAGTCGAGTGCGCTGGGCGATCCGAGGCTGGACTCGACGAAGGTGCCGATCTGGGTGCTGTCGTGCACGTTTGCCGGGTTCGGTAGGTAGACGGGTGCGCCGCCTGCGCCGGTGGCGGCATTCGGATTACAATGTCCTGCACTGAGATTGACCGACTGCCCGGAGCCCGATGTGGCATTGAACCCGAAGGAACAGACGCTGATGTCGGTGGGCGCGGTGTCCTTGATGGGGCCCGCGGTGGTGACGTAGGTGTCTCCACCCATCGGTGTCGGATCGGTGGGCTTGGGTCCACCCGGCGACAGAATGACCTTCAGATTGGCCAGCAGTGTCGGAAGGTTGAGCGCGCTGCCGATGGGACTGTTCGCGAGGTCGATGACGATCTGATTGTCCAAAACGTCTATCGAAGTACCGTTTACCTGACTGGCGACCTCGCGGGGCAAGGTGGATATCCAGTTGTTCAGGTCCGCGAGCGACCGTTCCAACCCGTCTGCTGAGACTGGGGCCTGCGCGGAGTTGTAGCCGTCCTGCGCCACGGCATGTGCGGCGTCCTGAGATGTCACTGCGACGACTGCCTTGCCGTCCGGACCTATCCAGGCGCCGGCGAATTCGGCTGGCCGGTTGGCACGGAAGTCCGTTGCGTAAGTGGACAATTCCTGAGCAAGGGCCGCACGATCGAGATACTCCTGGGGAGAGATTTTCAGATCGCGTACCACAGCCTCTGCGAGTTCACGCGGTAACTGATCTGCGGCGGACTGGTCGACTCCACTGTCGGGCTCGGCCGAGGCCGGTGCAGAGAAAGTACCGAAGAGTAAAAACGCCGTCGAACAAACCACCGCTACGCGCAGTGCCCCCGTGTTACGCATGAAATCCCTTCATCAGGTGCTGACCGTCAGCGCCCCACCTTAGGCCATAGATCACAGAAAATTATGAACGGTATGGTCAGCGGTCCGAGAAGGGGGAAGTGGGGAACGTGAAGTCGGGAAAGCTCAGCCGTGGTGGCTGCGTTTTCGTCGGCGGGAGTGGTAAAGAGGGTCCGGGCGCGACGGTTTCGGGAGCGGGAGCGGGAGTGGGAGCGGGAGCGGGCGGGGGAAGCGGCTGCGCCGGAACAGTCTCGACGATCGCCGGTTCAGTGTTCGCCGGTTCAGTTCGACGGCTCAGGGGGCGACATCGATTCAAGGCCCGGCAATTCGCCGTCGCTGAAGGCACCTATGGCCGCGGCGATACCGATCGAGACGAGAACGAGCGCGACGGCAGTCGCTGCCACGATGACGATGGGGCGCTTGGACTTCGAGTCCGCTGACGGGTCGGCTCCGAGTCTCGCGGTGCCGTCGCCGGAGTAAGACAGGACGGTGTCGGTGACGAATACCGACGGGTGCTCGCTTCGGGTCCGGCGATGGACTGCCACCGACACTCCGTCGGCGATCGTCATTGCCAGGCACCCGGTCATGGTGTCGGCTTCAGCACGGTGTTGTCCTGCTGGTTGTCCGGGGTAGTTCCACCGGGCTCTTTCGGTGGCTCCGGATCGGTCGGTTCGGTCGGCTTCTCGGGACTCGGATCGATCACTTCCGGCTGGTCGACGTCCGGCTCGACGGGTTTCGGTGTGGTCGTTTCCGGCTCGGTTTCGACGGAGGTCTCCGGGGCGGGCTGGGTCGTCGCAGGCGTGATGACGACGTCCGAGGTACGAGGCACTTCCGGGGGCGTAGTGGTGGGCGCGGGGGCCGGGGCCGGGGCAACGATCTGCGCTGTCGATGGTTCGACGAACGGTACGGCGGTAGGAAAGGGGATCTGCGAACTCGGACGGACGATCGGTACGGTGACCTCGGCGCCCTGTGCGCTCTCGATCTCGGGAATCGACGGCCCGGACGTGTCCTGGATCAACAGTGCTGTCAGGCCCGCGCCGAGCGTCAGCAGGGCTGCGAACGCGGCCGCCGCGAGGATGGGGGTGCGTGTCCACAGGGGTCGCACCGGAGTTCGCAGCGGTATTTCCTCGGTCACGGCTTCGATAGGGAACTCGGCAGCGAGCATCGCAGCGCCACGTGCGGCTGCGATACCGGAATCCGATCCGGCCCACCTGACATCGAGTCCGCCCGCCCAGGCTGCGCGCGCTTCGGACTCGGAGACGAGTGCGACGTGGTCGAGGCCGACGCGGCTCATGGCCATCCGCACTGCCGAGACCTGCTCCGCCGTCCACCGGGCCGGGAAGGTCGCCGCAGCTGCAAGCGTGTCCACCGGGGTGCCGATGGACTGGGCGACGTCGGCGAGCAGGCATCGAAGCGCCATCGCGACGAGATCGCCGGGGGCATGATCGCTGGAGGCTTCTTCACCGATCGCGTCGACGAATCCGGTGAACTCGGCCGCATCGAGGTCGTCGGTCCGGCCGAGCGAAGCCGAACCGTCGGAGTGTACGTAGAGAACAGTGTCGTGCAGCGAGGCGACGTGCAAGGAAGGACTCGATCGCGCGGCCCGCGATACCGCGGCGATTGCGCGCTGATCGTCGATGTACATGCCGACATCGGGTAATTCCCGCGCGGGCGGGTGGGCCTGCGCAGGCTCGGCGGACCGATTGATCATCGCTACTGCTACCTCGTCGTCTACATATGCCTTGTGGGCGGAGTACTGAGATAGATGTCGTATGCAGGCCCGCAGAAGTTACACAGCCCGTGCGAGCTACGCAGTAGTTCCGTAGCCCATTCCACGCAGCATCGACAGCAGCTCCGATCGCGAGCGCGCACCGAGGCGCCGCTTGATGCGCGCGACGTGGTGTTCGACGGTCTTGGCAGAGATGTAGAGCCGATTGCCTGCTTCGCGGTAAGTGATGCCGAGGACGAGCATTTCCGCGACTTCGGCCTCGCGTGCGCTGAGCGCACCTTTCGGCTCTGCGGTTACTGCGGTCGGTGCCGCGACGGGCTGGCGAAGTGATCGAGCGACCTGGAGCAATGTGGTCGCCGCTCGGGTGTCGGCGACGCGCAGTGCGGCCTCGCCGGCGAGGCGGGCGCCGTCCCAGGACAATCCGAACTGGGTGAGCGAGTGGGCCGCCGCTTCGACGTCGGATACGTTCGGATGGCCTTGTAGTACGCCCAACCAGGCGCGACCGGCGGAGGCCAGGGTGGCGCTGTACCGGTTCGATTCGGCTGCCGAGGCGAGTGCCCGCGCATGCGGAACCAGTTCGTTGGGGTTCTCGGCAGCGATAGCGGCTTGAACGCCGTACCAATGAAATGCCGACGCCCAGGCACTCGGCTCGTCCAGGCCTGCGAGTACGGAATCGACCTGCGCAAGCAGATGCGTCATGCGGTCGGGTTGACCCACCCGCACGGACCCGAGCCACAGTTCACCGATCGGTAGCAGTGAGAACAAGTCGGCCGAGTATTCGGCGATGACGTCCTGCGCCTCCTCCCACGCATTGATCAGTGCCCCTCGGTCACCGGACCGGCGGGCCAGCCCGACTCCGATCGCATGGAAGAAGAGTCGATTTCGACTGTGCGAAGACGGGATCCGCATCGTCTCGATGCGGGCTGCTGCTGCCGCCACATCACCGGACAGCATGCTCGCCCAGGCGTGGAGCAACGCAATTCTGGTGCCGCTCGGATGCTGCATGGGTGCGGTGGACCGCGACACCAGCGATTCCACGCGCGCGAGATCGCCACAGTGGAGCGCGAACAGGATGGTGGTTGCCGACGCAGTCTCGGGGGCCGCTCGCCTGACGTCGGCGCCGGACAGTGACACCGCGCGCATCAGTGTGTTCGTCGCAGCAGTGGTCTCGGCCGTCGACTCCGCAGTGATGGACTGCTGTAGTCCACTGGCCAGCAGGGTCAGCGCAGCACTCGCCGACGTGGGCGGTGCTGTAGTCGCGGCCGTGACTGTTGGCACGACGCCTGCCACCGAGGCGACGACGGCGGCCAGTGGGGCGTCGGTTCCAGCGCGGTCGGGGCCGAGCCACTCGTAGAGTTGACGTCCACGCTCGGTCATGCCTCGTTCGGCAGCAACGGTCGTCGATGTCCTTATCGCTGTTCGCACTTCGCCCGCAGTCACCGAATCGCTGTGCTCGAGGATGTGATCACCGAATCGCTCGGCTGCATCGAGATCGCCGAGCACAGCTGCTACATCGGCCCTTCGCGCAGCCAAGGAAAGTGGTTCGGCGCCCGCGTCGACGGCACACGAATACAGCATCGCGGCGCATTCGGGCTCAGCGCCATCGCCTTGAACGGCGAGGAAGAGCGCCAACTGCGGATGTCGAACGCCTGCACCGGCGATGGACACTGCCATAGCGTCGTCGAGAGTGTTTGTCTTGCAGCGATATTCGAGCAGCGTAGTAAGTATTTCGGACAGTCGGGGTGCGCCGAGTGTAGCTAGTAATGCCTCGGTGACACCGGACGGTGGGGGAGGTTCCTGTGCCAATACGCCTGCTGCGAGGGCACTCTCGCGAACTGCTGCCGGATCGGCGGCTCCCTCGGTGAGTTCGGTCAGTGCCTCGGTGTCGGATTCGGCGCCGAAATGAGCCAGCGCGACCACACTCTGCTCGGCGCGGGTCAACGCTGCGAGGTACGCCACTCGATGAGCGTGGACAGCGTCGACGACGACCTTGGTGACCGACATGTCGGCGTCGACGCGTCTACTGGCCTCCAGTGCGACGTCGACGGCATTCTCACATCCACCGGTGGCGGTCAGGATGGTCCCGGCCAGCGCACGAGAGATCGGTCGTCCAGCATCGGTTGCCCGGGCGGCGATGTCGGACTTGGTCAGCACGAAAGCTGCTACTTGTTGCCGGGCAACGGCACGAGTCCGACGATGCCTCCGAGGGCATCTCCCGTACCCTGAACGACACCCCCGACGCCCTGTCCGACGCCTTGAAGCACGTTTCCTGCAGCGTCTCCGGCGTCGGAGAGTCCTGGACCGGTATACGCCGGTGGTGAGTATGCGGGCGGGGTATATCCCGGGAGCTGCGGATTGGGTGCGGGCACATTCGGCGCAGGGACTCCCGGCGCAGGGGCAGGAGCGGGGGCGCCGGGTGCTCCGACTTCCGCGGCCGGGACGACGGCGGATCCGGGAGCGGAAACGATCGAGCCGTCAGCGGCGATAGCGGTTCCCGGCGCCGGGATCAAGGTGCCGTCGGCAGCGACGGTCGGAGCAGGAAGACCGTTTGCGGGCGTACCCATATCGGCGACAGTGGCGGCAGTTACCGCCGACGTACTGGCTCCGGTGCTGCTCTCCGACACCGAATCGACCGGCGCATCGTTGGTGGTCAACGCGGTTCCTATGGACAATCCACCACCGGCGATGACCACGAGCGCGGCAACGGAAGCGAAGACGATACCGACCTTCCTGCGGCCGGATGTTCCGGTCGATCCGGTCGCGGACGCGGCAGCAGAGGATGCGAACGCCGGGCGCGGCGCGGGCCGGGTGAGCGCGGCGGCAGCGGCTACCGGAGCGTCGAGGACGGCCGCGCGGGCGATCTCGTTGGCGAGCAGAGCTGCACCGATTGCGGGGATACGGTCGGGATGCGGACTGGTGACCACCGGAACACGCATGTGTGAGGAAACAAGTTCGGCGACAAGCGGAATGCTGGAGCTACCCCCGATGAGCAGGACCTGAGTCACATCGGAGACGTCGAGACCAGAGGTGTGCAGTACGTCGCGAATCAGCTCGATGGAATCGAGGACCGGGCGGCGGATCAAGTCTTCCAGTTCGCCACGGACGAGACGGGTTTCGGTGTGCACGGAAGGAAGGTCGATGGTCAGCGTCGTCGCCGTCTCGGAAGAGAGTTCTTCCTTCGCCGCACTGCAGCGTGCGCGAAGTTCGACGAGGGCGCCGACGGTATCGGGATCGAACGGGTCGAATTCGAACGAGGCGCTACTGGCCGCGGTGTCGAGGACATGCTCGGTGATCAGGTGGTCGAACTGTGCTCCGCCGAAGTCGGTGGAGTTGGCTCCGGCTCCGATGGTTCCGGCTTCGACGCCGGTGCGCATCAAGGTGATATCGAGGGAGGACGCGCCGAGGTCGTAGATGATCACGAGGCCGTCGCTCGCTGCACCGCGGGAACCCTCGAGCCAGCGCATGGCCGCAGCAGAGTCGGGGACGAGCGTCGCATCGGGCACGCCTGCACGTTCCAAAGCGCCGCGGAGAACGCCGGTCGTATAGGTCGACCACCGGTCGGGATAGGTGACCACGACGGTGGGATCACACGCGGCGCCTGCACACGCTTCGGCAACGAGGGCCCGCGTGGCAGTGGCGAAGAGGTCCTCGGCCTGATGCGATCGCCCGTCATCGTCGATGACGGGAACGGGGTCTCCGACGCGGTCGGCGAATCCGCTGATCAGATAGCGGTTCTGGCGATCCTGACGCCCGGCGAGGCTCGGAGCGGCACCGGGGCGGAGGTCCAGGGCGGAGCGGCGAGTGACGGTGAGCATTGCTTCATCGGTGGCGAAGTCGCGGGGCGCGTGGGGATCTTCGGAAGTATCGAGGGCAGCCACCGAGGCAGCTGATCCAATCCGTATGCCGAGCCCTGCACTCATCTTCATCTCCGGCTTCTTGTTCGATCCGCACGTCCTATCGATCTTGTGTCGGAAGCATCGCACCTTTCGTTACGTCTCACAGCAGGTGAAGCGGTATCTCCGGGGAAATCCCCCAACAGCTACGAATCCCCTAACGACTCACCCCTGGGCCTGCTGGTCGCACTAGGGGGGTCGGCCCCGTTTCGCCGGGCGCCGACCGCACATAGCTTTGTGATCAACCACGAAAGACCGAGCAAAAGAATGGAGCCACTTCACATGGCCACCAACGCAGTACTCGACTTCATCCTCAGCCTGCTTCGCGACGACAAGGCAGCTGCCGCATACTGCGCCAACCCGGATGTCGCGCTGGCCGCGGCAGGGTTGGGCGAGGTGTGCCACGCCGACATCGTCGCGGTTGCCCCGCTGGTAGCCGAGTCCGGGTTGTTTGCAGGAGCAAGTTCACAGCTCTCGGCCATCCTCGGTGCGGGCGCATCGGGAAGCATCGAAGGTGGCCTGGCCGGTGGCGGCGCTATCGGCGGTGGGCTCGGCGGTGGACTGTCGACGGGCCTTGGATTGACAGCCGGTGCCGTCGCAGGTGGAGGGCTGGCCGGTGGCGGACTCATCGGTGGCGGCATCGGTGGCGGTGTAGGTGGCAGCGTGGGCGGCGAGGTCGATCTGGCCGGTGACATCGCGGTCCAGCTCGGTGCCTCGCTCAGTGCAGCTCTCGCCGCAGGCGGACATATCGGAGCTGACCTCGGTGCAGCATTCGGCGCCGCACTCGAAGCTGCCATCGGCGCAGGCGGATCGATCGATCTCGGTGGCGCAGCAGACCTCGGTGGCGCCCTGAGCGGACTCATCGGCGGCGGTATCGAGCTCGGCGGTGACGTCACCGGAGCATTCGGCACTGCGCTCGATGCCGCACTCGGGGCGGTCGGCAGCATCGACCTCGAAGCCCTTGCCGGTGTGGACGGAACTCTCAGCGCCGCACTCGGCACTGCCTTCAGCGTCGGCGGAACCATCGGAGCCGATCTCGGCGCTGCGCTCGGTGACGTTTTCGGTGCCGTGATCGGTGGAGGCGCACTCGACCTCACCGGGGACCTCGGTGCAGCACTGAGCGCCGGCCTCGGACTCGGAACCGATATCGCAGTCGGCCTGGGCTCAGCCCTCGACGCCGCATTCAGCGCAGGTGGTGGAATCGGCGGCGAACTCGGCGGAGCCTTGGAGAGCGTTCTCGGCGTCGATGGTGACCTCGATGGTTCGCTGGGCGCAGCGCTCGGTGCCGTCCTGGACGCCGGGGTGTTGGCCGACCTCGACCTCACCGGAATTGCGGACGCAGATATCGGCGCCCTGGTCGGCGGCGCTCTCGGCACTGCCCTCGATCTGGACAGCAGTGTCGTCGGCAGCCTGACCACTGCATTGAACACCGCAATCGACGCTTCCGGACAGGCCGGAGTTTCGACCACGCTCGAAGGTGTCCTCGGTGGCGCATTCGGTGTAGGTGGCGAAGTCGGAGCAGGTCTCGGAGCAGCTTTCGACGGCGTTCTCGGCACAAGCGGTGCACTCGACCTGGGCGCAGTCCTCGGTGCCGGTACCGAACTCGGAGCAACTCTCGACGGCGCACTCGGATCGGCTCTCGGCGCCGCGGGCGGCGTCGCAGGATCCGGAGATCTCGACCTCAGTGGTCTTGCAGGCGTAGGTGCAGGCGTTACCGGCGGAATCGACAGCGGCATCGACGCCGCCGGCGAAGCAGGTGCTGGGGTCTCCGGCGGATGGTCCGGGCGTGCCGGGCTGGGCGGCGGCCTTGCCGGAGGCCTCGGCAACGCGGGCGGTGAGCTGGGTGGCTCGCTCACCGGCGCGCTCGACGGAGCAGCAGCGGGTGCAGCGGACATCGGCGGCGGTGTTGCCGGAACCATCGACGCAGGCGCATCCGCTGGTGCCGACGCGGCTGTTTCCACGGGCACAGAGGTGGCAGGCGCACTCGGTGGTGGGCTCGGGTCCCCAGCCGACCTGTCCGCAGATCTGTCCGGTGCCGCTGCCGGTGCCGCTGCCGGTGGCGCCGACATGGTCGGTGCAGTCACCGGGGGCATCACGAGTGGCGCATCCGGATCGTTCGATTCGACCTCGTCCTTCGATTCGAGCGCCTGGTCCACAGTGGATTCGAGCATCTTCGGACAAGCGCAGTCCGACGCGGGTCTGCATTCGGACGCCGGTCTGCACGGAGACCTCGACAGCTCGGCACAGTCGGTCGCCGACCTGTCGAACGGCAACCACCACACCGATCTGCTCGACCCGTAACCACGCGGTCATAGACGGCCCCGGGCGGTTCGGTTCGCCCGGGGCCGCTCTGTCGTTAGAGTTCACCCGAACGCTCGAGAAGGAACGCGTATCCGAAAGAAGGCTATGGACGGGCAAGCGAAGCAGCTGGCCGATTTGCTCGATCGCACTGCGGAAGTGGCGCAGAGCGTCGGTCGGTCCGATCTCGTGTCGAGGGTGGAGCTCGCGAAGGAGCGAGTGCTCGATCCCAGAAGGCGCATCGTCGTCGTCGGGCCCCTGAAACAAGGAAAAAGCCAGTTCGTCAACTCGCTGCTCAACCTCGACGTGTGTTCGGTCGGTGACGACGAAACGACCGCCATCCCCACCGTCGTGCAGAACTCGGAACGTCCGTATGCGGAACTGGTGCTTGCCGATCCAGGCAACGACGCCGTTCGGGTCGAAGTACCGCTCGAAGATCTACAGACCATCACTCCTGCGGATCCTCGGGCGCAATCGCGCGAGGTCCTTCGACTCGAGGTCAACGTACCGAGTCCGCTACTGGCCGACGGGCTCGTGCTCGTCGATACTCCCGGTGTGGGTGGTCATGGAAACCCGCATGCCGCAGGCACACTCGGGTTGATACCGTCCGCAGACGCGGTACTGGTCGTCTCCGATGCCAGTCGCGAGCTCACCGAGCCCGAAGTGTCTTTTCTCCGACAGGTTCTCGGTCTCTGCCCTTCGGTGGCATTGTTGGTCACCAAGACCGATCTCTATCCGCACTGGCGGCAGATCGTCGACGCCAACGTCACGCACTTGGGTCGTGAAGCCCTCGATGTGCCGATCATCGCGCTGTCTTCCCTGCTGCGATCACACGCACTTCGGCTCAGTGACGAGGAGTTGAACAGCGAGTCGGGATTTCCCGAGCTCTACACGTTCCTCCGCGAGAGCGTCCTGTTGCGCGCCGATGCGACGACACGAGCTGCCGTCTCGCTCGACATCACGTCGGTCACCGAGCACCTCACGCTGGCAATGGGGAGTGAGCTTGCAGCACTGCGTGATCCGCAGCGAGCCGAGGCAGCTGTTGCCGGACTGCAACGGGCGAAAGCGGCGGCCGAGGAGCTGCACAAGAAGACCTCGCAGTGGCAGCACACCCTGTCCGACGGTATTGCCGACCTCGCTGCGGATATCGACCACGACCTGCGTGATCGACTGCGTCGGGTGACACGCGAGGCAGAGGAGACCGTGGACGCGGGGGACCCGAGTTCGGACTGGCTCGAGCTCGGCAACTGGCTCGAAGAGCAGATCGCGGCATCGGTCGGCGACAACTTCGTGTGGGCACATGACCGTGCGTTGTGGTTGTCCGGGCTCGTCGCGGAGCACTTCGCGGCCGCCGGCGCCGTCGCGCTGCCCGACCTGGATCTGGGCGATCTCGACGACATCCTCGAACCCGTTGCCTCGCTTGCCGATCTGGAGTCGGGGAAGACCGGGATCACCCAGAAAGTCCTCGTCGGAATGCGTGGATCGTATGGAGGGGTGCTGATGTTCGGGCTCATCACCACCTTCGTCGGGCTCAGTTTGCTCAATCCGATTTCCATCGGTGCCGGTGTGCTGCTGGGCACCAAGGCGTACAAGGAAGACAAGGAAAATCAGGTCAGGGCTCGTCGTTCGGAAGCCAAGATCGCGATTCGCCGCTTCACCGATGACGTCAGCTTTCAGGTCGGCAAGGAATCGAAGGATCGGCTACGCCTGATTCAGCGGGTGTTGCGCGATCACTTCACCTCCATTGCCGAGCAGACGCTGCGATCGCTCAACGATTCACTGCGCGCAGCGCAGGAAGCGGCAACCGTAGAAAAAGCCGAAAGATCCACGAGGGTAGAGCATTTGGACCGAGAGATGAAGGTCGTCGCGGAGCTCAACGAGCGTGCCTCCGCTCTCGTGCCGAACGGCCGGGCACAGTGACACCGCTCGCCGATGCCCGCGAGCTGATCGCCGTCGCACGCGCTGCATATTCGATCGACACTTACGCCGCTGCCTCGCTGACCGAGATACTCGATCGGCTGGGTCAGCCGCTGCGTGTCGCGCTTGCCGGGTCGCTCAAGGCCGGTAAATCGACATTGCTCAATTCACTTGTCGGGCAGGATATAGCGCCGACGGACGCCACCGAATGCACCAAGGTCGTCACCTGGTATCGCAACGGCGTCAGTCCGAACGTCACAGCCTGGTACGACGGAGACAAGTCCACACACGTGCCGGTGCAGCGCCGCGACGGACGCTTGACCTTCGACCTCGGCGAACTGACGGCACCGGATGTCGACCGTCTCGACGTCGAGTGGCCCGCCCACGCCCTGAGGCACAGCACCATCATCGATACGCCTGGCACCTCCTCGCTCTCCCGAGACGTGTCGGCGCGCACGCTGTCGATGCTGGCGCCGGAGAACTCGTCTTCCGGGGCCGACGCCGTCGTATATCTGATGCGGACGCTCAACGCCACCGACGTGAGCTTTCTGGGTCAGATCGGTGCTCATGTCGGAGGCGAGTCGGGACCGCTCGGTGTGATCGGGGTTCTCTCGCGTGCGGACGAGGTCGGGGCAGGCCGGATGGACGCGATGATGTCCGCACACGAAGTCGCGGCCCGGTTCGCTGCCGAGTTGGAATCGACAGGACTGTGCCAGGCCGTCGTGCCGGTTGCGGGGTTGCTCGCGCTGGCCGCTGGAACCTTGCGGCAGTCGGAGTTCGCGGCCTTCGAAACCTTGGCGGGAGTGCCCGAGAAAGATCTGGCGTTGGCGATGCTGTCGGCCGACCGGTTCTCCCGACCCGGGCTGCTTCCGGTCGATGCGAATCTGCGGGCGTCGATCGTCGATCGCTTCGGCCTGTTCGGGATCAGGATGGCGATCACTCTGATCAAACTCGGCGTCCGTGATTCGCCAGCACTGGCAGCGGAACTGACCGAACGGAGCGGGTTGAGCGAACTGCGCTCGGTGATCGACGTGCAGTTCGGTCAACGCGCAGACCAGCTCAAACTACATTCGGCTCTCGTTGCACTGCAGCGCATTCTCGAATCTCGGCCGATTGCGCAGTCCGCAGTCTTCCGGGCCGAAGCGGGCCGGATGCTGGCCGACGTGCATGGCTTCCAAGAACTACGGCTGCTCGGACGGCTACGATCCACCGTCCCGAAACTGCCCGACGGCGATTTCGCGGAACTGCAGCGGATCATCGGTGGATACGGCATCGACACCGCCGTCCGGCTGGGGTTGGATCCGGACTCCGGACCGGCCGAGCGCCGCGATAGGGCGCTCGACGCGATCTCGAAGTGGCGCAGACTTTCCGAGCATCCACTGCTCGATCAGTTCACCTCGCGCGCCTGCGCTATTGCGGCGCGTAGCGCGGAAGGTGTTGTCGCCGTAACACGTTGATCCGTGCGTCAGCGCAGGATGACCGGCACCCCCTGGTACGGGGCGAGGGTCATCGGGAAGCTGTTGAGCTCGTCGACTACGCCGAGCTCCGAGTCGTCGAACATGTCGAAGACGCCCGCGCCCGGTGTCAGGAACTTGGATTGAATCGTGGCCGCTACCTCGTCCGAGGAGAAGTTGATGACCGTTGCCTGGATGGTGCCCTGACCCAGTTCGTGCACCATCACCAACAAACCCTTGTGCGAGACGGTCGGTACATCGAGTTGCTGCGCGGTCGCAATCCCGAACCTGTTACGAATCTCGATGATTCGACCGAGCCGGCTGGCGAACGAGTTCGGATCCTTCAGCTGTGCAGGCAAGGCACCATAGAGGCTGCGGCCACGGGGTATGCCCGATTCCGAGCGGACCGCGTCGGGGAAGCTGTCCATCAGATCGTGCGCGCCACGGTTGATCCACCGGGTGTCGCCTTCGCGAATCAAGTCGGCGACGTCCTCGGCGTCGATAGGAAGCACACCGAGTAGATCCCAGCCCGACAACGCGAACACGCCCGGCTGCAGGGCGTTGAACATCGCGAGCATCAGGTGAACGGTTCTGACGGTGTCGATATCGGACTCGTCCATCCGATCGAGATCGCGGATACCGAGTGAGGCGGTGATGACACTGGCTGTGGTGCAGGCGATTCCGTTGGTGGTGAAGGTTCGGTTGTACGGCGCCCAACGACCGGTGAGTCGATCGGTGAGATCGGACCGAATCAGATCGCCCAGATCCGAACCCTTCACGACGTCGCCGCAGTAGTGGAACTCGTCCTCCGCGTGCAGTGTTGCGAAGTGGATGAGCTCGAAGGTCAGCTCATCGTGGTTCTGTAGGGCGTGCACCAGCGAAGCCGGGTCGACGCCGTGGTCACGGCACAGCGTCATGGTGAGCCTGAGGAATTCGGTATTCCCCATGACGAGCGCGTGATGGTAGGCGGGTCGGTTGATGAAGTCGTACGACAGGTCGGCGCCGTTCTCACTCATGGCCTTGATGTCGTCGATCGTGAGATTCAACTCTTGGAAGGTGAATCCGCCCATCTTGCGCACCACACTGGCGATCAGATGATTCGCAGCCTCCGACAGAGGGTGACCCTCGGACCAGCCGGGGCCTTCCGCGCGGCGCTCGACTCCGAGGAAGCCATTGGCGTCCAATCGCAGCGCTCCGGCGCCGAGATCGGCAATGGAGTGGCATGCGTCACCGATCACCAGGCGCATCCCGGCGAACGACGGGTCGAGCCAGTTGATCGACGGCTGCCCGGCCTTGAAGTAGTGCAGGTACACCCAGCGGCGCTCGACGCCATCGATGCCGACGACGGGAGCCGTTGCGCTCCAGTTGGTCTCCTTCACCCCGAGCTCGTAGAAGATGACCCGTTGGAGCTGACCGATGATGTAACCGGCGCGCGCGAGATTGGCTTCGGCTTCGGCGTCGATGTTCTGCGAGTCGGCACCGGCACGGACACGCGGTAGTAGATGCCAGTCCTCCGGCTCGATCTCCACCATGTGGTAGATCCCCGGGTAGTCCGCGACTGCCATTTCGGCGAGGCGGAAATCCGCACCCTTGCCGGTGTGCCCCGGGACGATGTCGTCGATGACGATGCCGTCGTATGCGGCGGCGACGACGCACAGGCGTCGAAACTCTTCCTCCGAGCCGAACGCGGGATCGATCTTCATTCCGATGCGATCGAAATGGCCGTCCACCGACGGTGTCGGCTTCCAGCCGTGGATACCGCCGGCGACTTTGACCGGCCCGGTGTGGACGGCGGTGATGCCGATATCGGAGAAGGCCTGCCAGAGCTCCTCGTTGCCGAGGGTGTGCAGAAAGCTGGTCTGCGGAGCGTTGATCACCGAGATCGGGTAGGCCGTGAACCAGACGGGTGCTCGCTCGACGGCCCCGCGGGGGTTCGGGTCGGCGTAGGGGTTCTGCCACATGCTGCCCTTGCCGGAGAGCTGTTCGGCGATCAGTTTGGCGTCCCTGAGCATGGACTGCTCGGTGAGCCAGTCGACGTACTCGGGATTGGCGGCGGACGGGTCGCTGTCCTGGGAGGAGTTGCCGATCCGGTCGGCCCGACGGACGGAGGGGCGGAGCGGTCGAGGTCTGGCCGGATAGAACTTCTCGTCGTAGGTGATCTCGCTTGGTTCGTGCTGCACTTCGGGATCCATGTGCCTCCGTAGCCTCGCTTTTCCTCAAACCCTACGTAGGGAACGGACGGTCCGCAGACTCGAGCATCCCCGGTCGAGGGTCAGGCGAAACCCGCCGTACTGGGCTCGGTTCGGGAATTACATCGATGTTCTTCTCGCAGAACGTGATCGACCGGTAAGCAAAGCGTCATTCAATCGAGACCGCCTGGTATGGAATGTCTGGTTCGCATAGGTAATAGTCAATCTGACAACAACAACATCACCTGCACCAACAACCTCACCTGTCACAGGAGACCCTCATGCGTCACATCGCCCGCGCCACCGTCCTGGCCTCGA
>JBBPZN010000107.1:0-11788 GCA_038198705.1 Mycobacteriales bacterium | reverse complement strand
TGTCGGCGGCGTCCGGCGTCCGCGTAGAGATCGTCTCCCAGTGGATGGGTCACACCGACCCAGGCTTCACGCTGCGCAGATATATCGGCCTGTTCGAGGCAGACATGACTGTGTCGAGTGATCTGCTGGACTCACAGATTACGAGCGGTAACCCAACTCGTGCGGACTGAGTGCGGACTGAGAGGGTTTAGAAACGGTCAGAGGCACCTCCGATTTAGCTTCGAAAGTGCCTCTGACCTGGTGGAGCCGCCTAAGAGAATCGAACTCTTGACCTTTTCATTACGAGTGAAATGCTCTACCGACTGAGCTAAGGCGGCGTGCCTTTCGGCGTTCGTGAGTCTAACGGAGCATCCCGCTCAAATGAAAATCGGCTGCTTGAATGGCCACTTCAAGCTATCTGTCAGCCTGAATGAACCATTGAAGCGATGGGACCGGCCTCAATGAAGCACCCAAGCGATGGGGTCAGCTCAGCGCCGAACCCAACGACGCCACCATCGCGTACACCGCGAACTTCGGTTTGGCGTTGAGGGCCAGAGACTCGCGGCAGCGCAGAATGGCCTCGATGCTGTTCAGTAGCGCCTCGGGTGAGGCACCTTTGGCCATCCGTTCGATCTGTTCGGCCATGTCGGGGTGATTGAGCACGGCCGTCGACCCGTACGAACGGGCCAACGCATCGCGATACAGGCCGGCGAGGTCGATCAGTGCTCGGTCGTAGGAGTCGCGCACGTTGCGGGTGCGACGCGACTTCTGCCGCGCTTCGAGTTCCTTGATGACCCCTGCAGACCCGCGTAGCGCGCCCGCTGCGCCCTTGCCGGTACCGCCGGCGCCCAATGCGGTGCGAAGCTCTTCCATCTCGACGCCGTCGAGCGTAGCGCTGATCTCCGCTGCTTCCGTTTCGGCGGCCTTCACCATCTCTTCGGCTGCGAGATAAGCCTGTGTGGGGCGGGCGGCGGCCGATGCGAGCCCTAGCGCACGCATCCGCCGAGCACGGGCGTCCTCGTCTTTGGCGAGACGTCGAGCGCGCCCGACATGACCGCCACTGATCGACGCGGCCCACTCCGCTGTCTTCTGGTCCAGCTTGTCTCGGGTCTGCAGCACTCCTGCGATGGCCGACGCGGTAGGCGTCACCAAGGGGATGTGGCGGCAGCGCGACCGCAGAGTCACCGACATGTCCTCCGGATCGGTCGACGGCGCACACAGCAGCATGACGGTCCGCGTCGGCGGTTCCTCGACCACCTTGAGCAGCGCGTTGGCGGCGGCCTCGCTGAGACGGTCCGCGTCCTCGATCACGACGATCTGCCACCGGCCGGTACTCGGACGTCTGGACGCTATCGAGACGATGTCACGCATTTCCTTGACGCTGATGCTCAACCCTTGCGGGATGATGCGTCGAACATCGCCGTGGGTTCCTGCCATCGTCGTCGAACAGGCATGGCAGTCGCCGCAGCCCGGTGAGCCTTCCGACGTGCATTGGAGGGCGGCGGCGAAACACAGTGCGGCGACCGAACGTCCTGAGCCGGGAGGCCCGGTGAAAAGCCAGGCGTGAGTCATGGCGGACCCGGTATCGCCATTGCGTGCACCGACGGCTGCAGTGGTCAGCTGCAACTCGACGTCCTCTTGGCCGATCAGCCGATCGAATACTCCTGCCATGGGTGGTGATCCTAGTCGTCGAGTACGACGCCGTAGACGGTCGCGGTGCTGCCCGATCGACAAACCACCCGGCTAGATGTCCTCGACGAGCATTCTCGCCGCCACGCTCAATCTGATACAGAACGAGCTGAAGTCCTTCTCGATCATGACGAGCTGAAGCGCTCGGCCGTCGATATCGACCACGGCCACACAAGACTCACCCTTGAACGCGAAGATTCGAACCCGCCGCGCACCTACGTCGATGTAATTCAGATCGGTTGCACCGGACATCGTCTCGACCGAATCCAGCGAGATACCTGCCGTGATCGTGGCAGTGAACGCAACATCCTCACCCGTCCAGACGCACCCGTCCGACATCGGCACGACCGTTTCCGGATCCACACCTACCGCGACCGTCAGCGTGATTTCGTCGAAATCGCATGGGTCGAACTCCGCCGAAGTTACCGCCTCGGTCGTCGGCGGCGTCGCCGAACTCGATTGGCCTTGCCCGTGCCACGGGTCCTCGACGACAGCTTTGCCCTCGACCGATCGAGCGCACCCCGACAACACGAGCAGACAGCATGCAGCGACGGCTAGTTTCTTCCTCACAACCACTTGGACGCAGCGAACGCCCCGCTGGTTCCACCGCTGCCCGTCACGCTCGGTCGGCACCCATCCGCTTGAATGGTCCATTCAAGATGGCAGATAGCTTGAATGATCCATTCACGTTGGCGGACAACATGAATGGACCATTCAAGCAAAAAGGGGCGAGCGGCTAACCCTCAGCCGGCGGCGTCTTCTTCGCGACAGTCTTCTTCGCGGCAACCTTCTTCGCCGCGGCTTTCTTTGCAGGCGCCTTCTTGGCTGCAGCCTTCTTGGCCGGTGCCTTCTTGGCCGCAGTCTTCGTTGCGGTCTTGGTGGCGGTGGCCTTCTTGGTCGTCGCCTTCTTGGTGGCCTTCTTCTTCACCGGGCCACGAGCACGCCTGTCCGCCAGCAACTCCGACGCACGATCGTCGGTGATGTCGGCGACGTCGTCGTCCTTGCGCAGGCTGGCGTTAGTTTCGCCGTCGGTCACGTACGGTCCGAATCGGCCGTCCTTGATGACCATCGGCGCTTCGCTGACCGGGTCGACTCCGAGCTCGCGGAGCGGCGGCTTCGCTTCACCCTGGCGTCCGCGACGCTTCGGTTCGGCGTAGATCTTGAGCGCATCTTCCAACGTGACGGTGAACAGTTGTTCCTCGTCGGTGAGCGAGCGGGAGTCGGTGCCCTTCTTCAGATATGGGCCGTAGCGGCCGTTCTGAGCGGTGATCTCCTCTTTCGACTCGGGGTCCACTCCGACCACTCGCGGCAGCGACAGCAACTTGAGCGCGTCGTCGAGCGTGATGGTCGCGAGGTCCATCGACTTGAGTAGTGAGCCTGTACGCGGTTTCGGGCCGGTGGCCTTCTTCGCGGCCTTCTTGGCGGGCGCCTTTTTCGCAGCAGCCTTCTTGACTGCAGTTTTGGTGCCGCCGCCACCGTCTTCACCCTGCGGGATGGGAACGATGTCCGGCTCGGGAGGTGTCGGTTCGGCCGGCGGCTCGGGCAGTATCTCCGTCACGTAAGGACCGAAACGGCCTTCTTTCGCGACGATGTCGTTGCCGGTGAGCGGGTCGGCGCCGAGCTTGCGGCCCTCCTGCGGGGTCGCGAACAGCTTTTCCGCGAACTCGAGCGTCAACTCGTCAGGGGGAAGGTCGTCGGGCAGGTTGGCGCGCTGCGAGATCGGATCCCCGTCGGGATCGTCGTCGTTGCGGACCAGCCGCTCGAGATACGGACCGTAGCGGCCGACGCGTACGTGGACTTCGCGTCCCTCGCTGTCGTCGAACAGCCTGATCGAGTTGATTTCGCGAGCGTCGATGTCCTCGAGGTTGGTCCCGACCATCTTCTTCAGTCCGCCCGAACGCGCGACAGAACCTTCGGCACCGGTGTCGCCACCGAAGTAGAAGCTGTTGAGCCAGTCACCGCGACGTTCGCGACCACCGGCGATGGCGTCGAGATCGTCTTCCATCCCGGCAGTGAAGTCGAAGTCCACGAGTCGACCGAAGTGCGTCTCGAGGAGTGCGACGACCGAGAACGCCACCCACGCCGGCACCAACGCGCTGCCGCGTTTGTAGACGTATCCGCGATCGAGAATGGTCTTGATGATCGAGGCGTACGTCGACGGTCGACCGATCCCCAACTCTTCGAGGGTCTTGATCAGCGAGGCCTCGGTATACCGTGCCGGTGGGTTGGTCGTATGCCCATCCGGATCGAGCGCGGTAGCGGTCACCGCGTGCCCGGCCTTCAACGCAGGGAGTCTGGATTCTGCGTCGTCGGACTGGCCGCCGGCCTCGTCGTCGACACTCTCGACATAGGCCTTCAAGAAGCCTGCGAAAGTGATGGTGCGACCCGCCGCGGAGAATGTGCACTCTTCGCCGGTGCCTGCTGTCCCGGTGATGCGCAAAGTAAGAGTCGTGCCGCGAAGGTCCGCCATCTGCGACGCGACGGTGCGCTGCCAGATCAGCTCGTACAGACGGAACTCGTCGGTCTGCAGCGCCGAATGGAGCTGGCCGGGCGTTTGGAATACGTCACCCGCAGGCCTGATGGCCTCGTGTGCCTCCTGCGCGTTCTTGACCTTGCGTGTGTACTGCCTCGGCGACGGGTGGATGTACTCCGCGCCGTACAGATCGGTGGCCTGGGCCCGTGCGGCTGCAATGGCGGACTCCGACAGGTTCGTGGAGTCGGTACGCATGTAGGTGATGTAGCCGTTTTCGTACAACCGCTGCGCAACGCGCATGGTTCGTTCCGAGCTGAAACGCAGCTTTCGCCCGGCTTCCTGTTGCAGCGTCGATGTCATGAACGGTGGGTACGGCTTGCGGGTGTACGGCTTGTCCTCGGCAGACGCGACAGTCAGGTCGACGCCTTGAAGTGCGTCGGCGAGCCTGCGCGCACGTGGCTCGTCGAGAACGGTCACGGCGTCGGTCTTGAGCTTGCCGTCGGCTCCGAAGTCGCGACCTGCAGCCACGCGACTGCCGTCGACATTGACCAGACGAGCTCCGAAACTGCGCGGTGACGCGTCGGCTCCTGCGTCGAGGGTCGCCGAGATGTCCCAGTACTCGGCTGTGCGGAACGCCATCCGGTCACGCTCACGCTGGACGATGATGCGAGTAGCGACGGACTGGACACGGCCCGCCGAGAGCTTCGGCATGACCTTCTTCCACAGGACCGGACTGACCTCGTAGCCATACAGCCGATCGAGGATTCGGCGGGTTTCCTGTGCGTCGACCAGGTCTTGATCGAGTTCGCGGGTGTCGGCGGCCGCAGCCAGAATGGCTGGTTTGGTGATCTCGTTGAACACCATGCGTCGAACTGGGATCTTCGGGTTCAGGGTCTCGAGGAGGTGCCATGCAATGGCTTCACCCTCGCGGTCAGGGTCAGTGGCCAGGTAGAGTTCGTCGGCGTCCTTGAGCAGACTCTTGAGCTCGGCGACCTTGCTTCGCTTCTCCGGCGACACTACGTACAGAGCTTCGAAGTCGTGATCGACATTGACGCCGAGCCTGGCCCAGGGTTCACCCTTGTATTTGGCAGGCACGTCGGCCGCTCCACGTGGGAGGTCTCTGATGTGCCCGACGGATGCCTCGACCACGTAGTTCGGACCGAGGTACGGGGCAATCTTCTTCGCCTTGGTCGGGGACTCGACGATGACAAGACGGCGCGGCTCAACAGAGCTGCCGGTGGACCCGTCCCCCGTGCCGTTATTCCGTGTTGCCACCTTGTTGCCGAACCTTTCCTATTGCGTTGACTCGAGACACTCCGTGTGCATTTCTACCGGTCGAATCCGACATTTTCTTTCGGTCCGCCTGGTAACAGAGTGACATACGCCGTCGAAATTCTCGCAGATCGGCTTCTGAACGACCTAGTCGGCGTGGGGCCAGCTGGCACGAGCGTCCGCGTTCTCTGGAGGGGGTCCGACGTTCTCGACCAGCCTCATCATGCGCCTACGTCCGGTAATTCTCAGACCTGGCATCGGACCGCGAGTACCGATCTGGGTCGGCGCGATTCCGGCGCGCATCAAGGCCTGCGCGAGCGGGGCATGCGTATCCGGAGCGTGCGGATCGAGGCCGAGGACGTAACGCTGGCCCTCCGCCTCCGGCTTGCCCGAGGCCAGAACCCAGGCCCGTAACTCACGGGATCCCGGAACCCATCCGGGCGGCATCGCCTTCACCGCGCCCTTGATCCACAGCGAGGCCAGCGGCGCCAGGTCCGCGACCGATGCCGTACGAACCAGTGGACGACCTTCTTCCGACCGGCTCAATTCCGAAACCAACCCGCACTCGGCGATCAGCTCTGCGATCGCCTTGGCGCGCCATTCGCTATCGACGACGACAGAGATACGCGCGCCCGCAGCTGACACGACGACCTGTCCGGTCGACGCCAGCAGTCCACTCAAGTCGGTTACCGATGGGGGCAACGACTCGGCGGAGAAGAAGGACAGCTGGTTCACAGTGTGGACAGTAGGACATAGTCGGTCGAACCGACGCCTCATGTGCGCGTTTCGACCGACCGGATGACGCGTCTGCTCCGAAAACAACTCATCCCCCTCTAGTTGCCCGCATAAAACGCGAACGTAAGAGGGGGATGATGGTTGTCGATTCGACCCGCAGTGCGGGCGATTGTCGATCAGATTGCGTGAACTCCGGTTGCCTGAGGCCCCTTGGTGCCCTGGCCGACCTCGAACTCGACGTGCTGATTCTCCTCGAGGGTACGGAATCCGTTGCCCTGAATCTCGGAGTAGTGAACGAAGACGTCAGCGGACCCGTCTTCTGGTGCGATGAATCCAAAGCCTTTTTCGGCGTTGAACCACTTCACAGTTCCCTGAGCCATGCTGTTCCTTCTCTTTCTAACACCGGATGCGGTGGACGGCGCATACAGTCCACCGGGCCGGTTCCGACCGTTGTACTTCCTGAATCCCCCTCGTGAGAATCCCTGCAAAACAGAGATCTTTTCAGGAAATGCTCTGAAAAGCACACCGTTCGCAACATTAGTTTCTGCGAACGTGAAACGAACACAGAAGCTGCGACCAAGGCAAGTGAACCATGTTCCCTGCAATCGCGACAGTCACAATGCGCACTTTCCGAACATTTTGTCGATCTCGACGACCACGGGGCCACCCGACGAGACCGTCGCATGCCTTCACCAGCAGCGATACCGTCCCACTGCAGGTGACCAACCGACTGACCGATAGCATGAAAACCGCAGGTCGTGGCCCTCGCAAATGTATGCTGTTTGTTCGATTTTCAAGTATGGAGAGCACGTGACCCAACCGGTTCCACAGCAGAGCTACGGTCGCGCACTACTGGACCGAGTACTCGCCGGCACCCCCTCCGGTGAGGATCCGTTGACCCACATCGCGGAGTTGCCGGGGCGGGCTTCGCAATTCGTCGACTGGCCGTCGTGGCTGAAGCCTGAAGTAAGCCGGACGTTGATTTCCCGAGGAATCACCCGACCGTGGAGTCATCAGGCACACGCCGCGACGCTCGCCATCGATGGTCAGCACGTCGTCTTGTCCACCGGTACGGCGTCGGGAAAGTCACTGGCATACCAGATGCCGATCTTGTCGACGCTTCTCGACGAACCCCGTTCGACGGCACTGTATTTGGCACCGACGAAGGCACTGGGCGCAGACCAACTCCGCAGCACCATCTCCCTCACCGACGAGTTACGCACCGAAGCACCGGAATCGAGTGCGGTCTTCCCGAGCTCGTACGACGGCGACACCCCCGTCGAGACCCGCCAATGGGCCCGCGCCAATGCACGCTGGATTTTCACGAATCCGGACATGGTGCACATCGGGATTCTCGGCGCGCATGAGCGGTGGGCAAGATTCTTGCGGAACTTGAAATTCGTCGTCGTCGACGAATGCCACTACTACCGTGGCGTGTTCGGTTCCAATGTGGCGCTGATACTTCGGCGCCTTCGACGCATCTGCGCACGTTACGGTGCCTCACCCACCTTCGTTCTGGCGAGTGCCACGACGGCTGATCCCGGAGCGGCGGCCACCCGTCTCGTCGGCGCTCCCTGCGCGCAGGTCACCGAGGACGGATCTTCGCACGGCCCCCGCACAGTGGCGCTGTGGGAACCGCCGCTGCTGAAAGCAATCACGGGCGAGAACGGGGCACCGGTTCGTCGATCGGCAGGCGCTGAAGCGTCGCGCATCATGGCCGACCTCATGATAGAAGGCGCTCGCACACTGACATTCGTCCGATCCAGGCGAGGCGCCGAGGTCACCGCCCTCGGTACTCGACGACTGCTTGCCGACGTCGATCGAGACCTACCCGATCGGGTTGCCGCGTACCGTGCGGGATATCTCGCGGACGATCGACGGAAATTGGAGTCGGATCTTTCCGACGGCACTTTACTCGGCGTCGCCACCACCAACGCTCTCGAATTGGGCGTCGACATCGCCGGTCTCGACGCTGTCATCGTCGCAGGATTTCCCGGGACCGTCGCCTCGTTCTGGCAGCAGGCCGGCCGCTCGGGAAGGCGAGGAGAGGGATCTCTCGTCATCCTCGTCGGCCGCGATGATCCACTCGACACGTACCTGGTTCACCATCCCGCAGCACTGTTGGACAAGCCCATCGAGGCAACGGTCACCGATCCGACGAACCCGTACATCCTGCGCCCGCAAATATTATGCGCTGCAGCCGAATTACCGATAACTGCCGACGAGGCAGTGGAGCTGCAGGCCGAGTCGGTGCTCACCGATCTGGCTGCCGACGGGCTCGTTCGCAAACGCCCGCACGGATGGTTCATCACACCCGAGGGCCAGAAACGCACTCCGCATGCCGCCGTGAACATACGCGGCGGCATCGGCGTTCAGGTCGCCATCGTCGACGGCGGATCGGGTCGCATGCTCGGGACCGTCGATGGTGGCCGAGCCCCTGCCACAGCGCATCCCGGCGCCGTGCACATTCACCAGGGTGAATCGTTCGTCGTCGACGAGCTGGATCTCGAGGACGGAATCGCCCTCGTCCACCCCGAGCAGCCCGACTGGAGTACCTCTGCCCGCGAGAGAACCGACATCGTGGTCACGGCCGTGCATGCCCAACAGGATTTCGGCGAGGTGACCACGGCACTCGTCCAGGTGAACGTCACTCATCAGGTGGTCGGCTATCTTCGGCGTCTGCACTCCGGCGAGGTCCTCGATTCCATCGATCTCGACATGCCCGAACAGACACTGGACACACGCGCGGTGATGTACACGATCACACCGGAGCTACTCGAGGCCAGAGGGATACCGGCGGAACGATTCCCCGGATCACTCCACGCCGCCGAACACGCTGCCATCGGCCTACTTCCGCTCATCGCAACCTGCGATCGTTGGGACATCGGCGGCGTATCGACGGCCTTGCACCCGGACACCGGGCTGCCTACGATCTTCGTCTACGACGGTTACGACGGCGGCGCAGGATTCGCCGACCGGGGGCACAGCGCGCTCCGCGAATGGCTGGCCGCGACGAAGGATGCCATCGAATCATGTGAGTGTCAGACGGGCTGTCCGTCGTGCATTCAGTCGCCGAAATGCGGCAACGGTAACGACCCGCTGGACAAGCCTGGAGCGGTCGTGGTGTTGGAAACGGTACTCGGTGCCCTCCGGGCCGGACCGCGCTGAGGTAGCTCTGAACCAGTAGCCCAGGATCGCGTCCCGAGCAACACGGTCCTGAACGCTGGACACCCTTCAGTCCATCCTTGTGCTACTACTGAATAGTCAAGGGCACGAGGGGGACTTGTGACATACATGAACCGGGCCGGATCGGGTGCGCCTGTACTGCTGCTACATGGATACACCTTGTCCCATCATTCATGGCACAGAGTTGTCGACAACCTCTCGCGCGACTACGACGTCCTCGCTATGACGATGCCGGGACACTGGGGTGCCCCTCGGTTGCGACTGCGCGATGTAGGGGTCCGCGGCCGCGCAAGATCCCTCGCTGCGATAAACCCCAGCGGAGGGTGGAAACGATTCTCCTACCACGAGTTTCATCTTGGCTTGCTATTTATCGCACAGTTTCCACTCGCTGCTGCTGCCCGTGTGTTCGGTGATCGCGTGACAACTCGCGAGGTCTTTCAACGCCCGATCATCCGAAACTGCGTCAGTGACATGACTGCGGTCGCCCCCGATGACGCGGAGAATACGATCCGCGCAGTCGCTCACTGCCCCATCTACCTGCCAATGCAGCTGGCGTATCTCCGCGATGGACCGCTCACAGACCACCACATCCGGCGGGTCACTGCACCGACATCGTTGATGCTGTCCGAGTTCGACACCTTCCTCACGCGGAACGAGTGCATGCAGCGACTGATCGATGAACTACCCGACCACGTCGAAGAGGTTGCCCTGCCGGGAGTCGGCCACATTCCGATGCTCGAGAACCCCGAGGTCGTCGCAGATGCCCTCCGCAGCCACTTGACCAGAGTGGCCGATCACCAGCCCTGAAAAGACTCCTGATTCGTCGCGCCACGAAGCTGAACGGCCCCGTCACGCCGCACGCGAGCGCAGTCTCCCTGGTGAGGGCTCGTGTCCGGAACCCGCAATCTCGCGCAGCTCAGGCCGACACATCCGCAGAGAGAAAGATCGAGGCCAGAGGCATCTTTCTCCTGCCTGTCCAACTGTCCCGCCGACTCGGTGTCCACCATCCCGGGTGTGCCTCCTGCCGACTCTTCGAACGGCGCAATCCCAGTGAGAGAGACTGTGGTCTTATTACCGTGATTCAAGTCATAGGGTCTTTCGCTATGGCGAGCGCACCACGTTCCACCGAGACCGTTCGTTTCAACACAATCCAGGAGGTTCTCACGTGACACTTTCAAGGCAACGCCGGCGCGGCACGGTAGCCGTTGCCGTCCTAGCCAGCGGCCTACTGTTGGCAGGCTGTGCGAGCGGTGACAGCAGTTCCGGCCCACAGACCGACCCCGGCGCTGTCGGCGTGATCGGAGACCAGGCCGAAGGCGGCACACCTGTGGAGGGTGGCACGTTGAGCTTTGCTGGCTATTCACCGGTGGCCAGCCTCGACCCGTCCAAGACCCAGCCCACTGGTTCAACCGGCGGCACCGAAATGGCAGCGGTCTACGATCTCCTCGTGCGCTACGATTCCGCCTCCGACTCCTACGAGCCGCAACTGGCGAAATCGCTTACCTCGAGCGACGATTTCAAGACGTGGACCCTCGAGTTGCGCGACGGCGTGACCTTCAGTGACGGCACACCACTCGACGCCAAGGCCGTAATCGCCAGTACCAATCGCTTCAACGAACGCAAAGGCGGCGGCAGTCAAGCATTCACCGCCGGCGTCAAGTCCATGGAGGCCACCAACGACTCCACCGTGGTCTACACCATGAATCAGTCGTGGTCCGAGTTCCCCTCGCTTCTCGTCTACGGCCACGGCATGGTCGTCGCACCCAGCTCGGATCAGCCCGACGGCTCGTTCAAGCCGATCGGCGCAGGTGCTTTCACATTGGAGAGCCTGACCCCCGGCGCAGACGTTGTGATGAAGGCCCGGCCGGACTACTTCAACGGCAAGCCGCACCTGGACACACTGAAGTTCGTCACGATCAGCGACGAACAGCCCAAGGTCGACGCCCTCAACTCGGGCGGCCTCAATATGGCGTACCTGCGTGACGCCGCGGTTGTCGACGAGGCGTCGGCCAACCTTCCGGGTTACTACGAGACGAGCAGTCTCTCCGCGGTGGTCAGTATCAACCAGCGTGAAGGCCGCCCAGCCGCCGATTTACGGGTACGCAAGGCGATGCAGCTGGCCGTCGATCCCGTCGCAATCGATCAGCGCGCACGGGGCGGCAAGGGTATGCCCGGCACCGAGATATTTCAGCCTTGGTCCAAGTGGCACAACGACATTGCACCCGTGGAGATGAACACTGAGGAGGCCAAGGCTCTCGTCGAGGCGGCGAAGGCAGACGGTTTCAGCGGCAACATGACCTACTTCACCGCCCAGACGCAGGCGGCCCAGGCCACTGCACTGACAATCCAGGCGATGTTGGCACCGATCGGTATCAACGTCGACATCGACTACGCGGCATCGGTCACAGACATCGTCAAACGCCTGTACATCGACAAGGACTTCGACATCGCCAC
>JBBPZN010000106.1:0-3922 GCA_038198705.1 Mycobacteriales bacterium | reverse complement strand
GTCGGATCCCTCGTCGTCGTCAACGGAAGCCCGATGCAGGAGGGAACTATCACGGCGGACGTTATCGTCGAAACGCCGGATCTCGGGGGGTAGCTCCTTGGCCGACGCTATAGGCTGACGATCGATGACGGCTATGTGGTTTGGACTTGCAGCGATCGCCCTGATGGGTGCGGTTGCCCTTCTTTACGTTGATCGGTCGCGCCGAGACCAACTCGGCCGTGTCCGGCAAATGTGGGCGAAAGCCCAGGGTTACACGTATGAGGAGGACGACGAAGACGTCGTCGCGCCGTTCCGGCGCGCTGCACTCGCCAAGTCGGACGACGTCACCGCGCTCGATGTGGTTCGCGGTGTGCGTCGCGGGGAGAAGTTCGTCTTGTTCGATATCGAGGAGACGTCGACCATCGTCGCAGTACAACGTGCGGTGGGCTCGGACGTCGATATCGATCTGCGGTTGAAGTCGGCCCCGCCCCCGCGCGACCCGGACATGGATCTTCTTGGGTCGATCGGCCCGCGGGTGGTGTTCGCCACCGATATCGAGATCGCTCGTCGGGTATGTGATCAGCGTATGGCTGCCTTCACCGAATCTGTACCGGAGAACGTGTCACTGCTCTGGAGCGAGAGCGACTGGACGCTCGGTTCGCTGCCTGTCGGAAGTAACGGACGTGACTGGGATGCTGCGATCGATGCAGTCGCCCGGCTCTCCGGAATGCTGCATGTACTGCCCCCTGCGGTTCGTAGGCCTGCAGCCGGAGGTAGCGATCAGCCACAACATCAGACTGAGGCCAGGTCACGGCAATCCCGGCCTGAGCCCAGGTCTCGACAGTCACAGCCTGAATCTAGGTCCTCGCAGTCCCAACCACTGCAATCCAGGGCCCGGCCGCAGCAGTCCCAGCCGCAGCAGTCCCAGCCGTTGAAGTCCCAGCCGTTAAAGTCCCAGCCGCAGCAATCCCAGTCTCAGCAAGCGCAGCCTCGGACTCAGCAGTCACCGGCCACGCGCTCGTCCGGTCTCCGCCCGGACGCCGGTCAATCCCCGCCCGAGAACTATCGTCGCCAATCCGCAGCGCCGGATCCAGGCCGTTTCGACGCGTCCGCAGTTCCCGACGTCGGTGCTCGGCCACAACCGAGGCCCCCGATGCGGCCGGGTCCGAACCGTCCAGCGCCCAGTGCGCGGCCGGAGCAACAGTCGCGGCCGTCGTCTGGGGTCGAGCCACCGAGACGACGAGAGGGCAATGCTCGTCCGAGGCCGATCACTCAGGACTCGGATCGGCGACCCCCAGAGTCCCCATAACGCTATAACCTTCTGGGATGACCGCAGAGCCGCTGGAATCAGCATCGTCAGTCGTCGTCCGTCCGATCGCGCTCGTCACCGGGCCCACCTCGGGTTTGGGTGCAGGCTTTGCCAGCTACCTCGCCGCACGGGGCTACGACCTTGTCCTCGTCGCCCGAAACGAATTAAAATTGCGGTCCCTCGCTGACGATCTGCGGCTGCGCTTCGGAGCAAATTCGGAGATCATCGCTGCCGATCTTGCAACCCAGCGCGGCCGTGATTCCGTTGTCGAACGATTGCACGAGGGAGTCGATTTTCTCGTCAACAATGCCGGGTTCGGTACTTCCGGGGAGTTCTGGACGGCCGACCCCGCGCTGCTGCAGTCGCAGTTGGATGTCAACGTCACTGCAGTGATGCAGCTAACGCGAGCTGCTCTCCCATCAATGGTGGCTGCAGCCAAGGGCACTGTCGTCAACGTCGCGAGCGTTGCTGGGATTCTTTCTGGCCGTGGATCGACATACTCGGCGTCGAAGGCGTATGTCGTCTCGTTCACGGAAGGTCTGTCCGGCGGCCTTGCAGGCACCGGTGTCCAGGTGCAGGCACTGTGCCCTGGATTCGTCAGGACCGAGTTCCATCAGCGCGCGGGGATCGAGATGTCGACGATTCCGCGCTTCATGTGGCTTCGCGTCGAGCAGGTCGTGCAGTCTTCGATGAGCGACCTCGGCAGGGGCAAGGTGATCAGCGTCCCAGGGTTGCACTACAAGCTGCTGACCGCGGTCGGAACGAAGGTGCCCAAGGGTGCGGTACGTAAGTTGACGAACCTCGTCGGTCGCGGTCGCGGGCGCACATAGCAGTAGGCGTAGATAACGGATAGGCATCGGCGGGTTCCGTCGGGCGAGCCTTCAGGAGTATCACGGAAAACACCACTAAATTCGTACCCTGTGACTGTTTTCGTGATTGTGGCGATCCTCGTACTGGTACTTCTTGCCTACGCGGCCAACATCGAACGTCGAGTGCGGCGATCGCAGTCGAGTACCGCTGCCAGTCGTCACCTGGTCACCGTCGAACTCGAGCGTAGGCACGTTCAGTTGGAGCCCTTTCTCGTGGCCCTCGAGGCGTCGGGTCTCGATCCAGTAGCGGTGCGCCAACTCGTCGGAGCGCGGTCCTGGTCGAAGGCCGTCCGCGACAAAAATCTTGAACTACCTGCTCAGGCGGCAGCGGAGAACGCACTTTCCGCTGCCGTGCACACGGTGTTGTCCGAGG
The DNA here is from genome assembly GCA_038198705.1 of Mycobacteriales bacterium. GTDB lineage: Bacteria > Actinomycetota > Actinomycetes > Mycobacteriales > Mycobacteriaceae > Rhodococcoides. The sequence continues at coordinate 1,392 of JBBPZN010000106.1, read as the reverse complement.
CCGACAGCCATTCGACACTCAAGTCCACCTGGGCGTTCCAAGGGCCGGCCGGTGACCTCGAGATCACCGAGAAGCGCATCGCCGGTGCGGTCCGCGTCTACAACGACAACGCCTACAAGCTGGAGGCACTGCGCACGTCCTTCGCTACCAGCTTCATGGCGAAGATACTGAAGGTGACCACCCCTGATCCGTTCGTCGAGCACATCGCACTCCCCGCCGACGAGCCGTCCGAGGACGTCTCCGCGTAGGTCGGGAGATCCAGGTGCACGGCGGGTCGGTAGATTCGCTACGAAATCGACCGAAGGGAACCGTAATGGCCGACAGTGCTCAGCGCGCCGAATTGGCCGAGCTGGTCCGAGAACTCGCCGTCGTACATGGCAAGGTGACGTTGTCCTCGGGCAAGGAAGCCGATTACTACGTAGATCTGCGTCGCGCCACTCTGCATCATCGCGCTGGAGCTCTCATCGGTTCTCTGATGCGCGAGCTGGTCGCCGACTGGGACTTCGTCGCCGCCGGCGGGCTCACCATGGGAGCTGATCCAGTTGCGATGGCGATCATGCATGCGCAGGGGCGTCCAATCAACGCATTCGTCGTCCGCAAGGCTGCGAAAGCCCACGGCATGCAACGCCAGATCGAGGGGCCCGACATCGTCGGCGGGCGGGTGCTCGTCGTCGAAGATACGACCACGACCGGCAACTCTCCGCTTGCCGCCGTGGCAGCCCTCCGCGAGGTGGGTGCGACAGTCGTCGGAGTCGCCACCGTCGTGGACAGGGCGACGGGTGCAGGTGATGTCATCGCTGCCGAGGGGCTCGAGTACCGCTCGCTTCTGGGGTTGGCCGATCTCGGCCTGTAGTTCGCGTTGCTGCGACGAGACTAGGTGAGCTGCGCGACGACGATGTAGTTGTCGTTCGTCGGCTCGCCGTTCCGCACATCGCAATTGGCGAGGATCAGCCGACCCGGAACCGACCGTCGAAGTTTGCTGTCGCCCAGCAGTGAGCCCTTCGGCAGTGGTCCCACGGTTTCGACGGCGTACTCGAGCGTTCCCGTGGCTGTCTGCAGCACTGCAATATCTCCTGGCTGCACAGCCGCGAGTGCCTTGAAAGGCGCATCTCGCTTCGAATAATTGTGTCCGACAACCACAACTGTCTGCTGTGTGTCGGTTCCAGGCAGTCCGCTCTCGGCCCACCAGGCAGGCATTTCGTCGACAGGGTTGAGTACCTGACCGCTGTCGCCGCCGCGAAACAACCCCTCCGGATTGACGGCACTGCTCATGTAGACAGTGCCGTCGGGAGAGCGAAGCTCGATGTCCTCCGGTTGCGCCGGAGAGACGAGCGAATCGGTCGGTGGTGTCGCGATTGTTAGGGTCTCCACCGCCGGCCGGCTCGGCGGCTG
>JBBPZN010000105.1:0-41106 GCA_038198705.1 Mycobacteriales bacterium | reverse complement strand
GGCCGAGTCGGGCATGATCGGCTGTACCAAAATCCCGACGATGCGCAGCACTTCCATCGTCACGTAAAGCACGGTTGCCATGCGCGCCGGATCCGTCTTGCGCAGCACCCATGGCTCCTGCTGCGAGAAGTAGCGGTTGGTCTCGCCGAGAACTGACCAGATCGCCTCGACGGCCGAATGCAGTGCCTGTACGTCGAATTCGCGTCGGCAGATCTCGAGCAGTTCGTCTGCGCGTGCCAGCATCGCGGAGTCCTCGGCGGTGAATTCGCCCGGTGTGGGGACTACGGCATCACAGTTCTTGGCAACCATCGTCAGCGAACGTTGCGCCAAGTTGCCGAGTTCGTTCGACAGGTCTGCGTTCATCCGCGTCACGATCGCCTCGGCGCTGTAGCTCCCGTCCTGACCGAACGAGACCTCGCGCAACAGGAAGAAGCGGAGTGAATCGAGTCCGAACTCTTCGACCAATGCGAAGGGGTCGACGACGTTTCCGACCGACTTGGACATCTTCTCGCCCTTGTTGTTCAAGAAGCCATGGACGAACACCCTCTTGGGCAGTTCGACACCGGCGGACATCAGGAACGCAGGCCAGAACACGGTATGGAAACGCGTGATGTCCTTGCCGATGATGTGAAGGTCTGCGGGCCAATGCTTCTGGTACTTCGCCGACTCGGTATCCGGGTAGCCGACGCCGGTGATGTAGTTGGTCAATGCGTCGACCCACACGTACATCACGTGCTCGGGATCGTTCGGTACCTGAATGCCCCAGTCGAACGTCGTCCGAGAAATCGACAGATCTCGCAGTCCGCCCTTGACGAAGTTGACGATCTCGTTGCGGCGCGAGGCCGGTGCGATGAAGTCGGGCTGCACGTCGTAGAGGGCGAGGAGCTTGTCCTGATATGCAGACAGGCGGAAGAAGTACGACGCTTCCTCGGTCCACTCGACCGGAGTGTTCGTTTCGGTGGCGACTCGGGTGCCGTCGTCGACGACTGTGGTCTCGGCCTCGGTGTAGAAGGCCTCGTCGCGAACGGAGTACCAACCGGAGAACGCGTCGAGATAGATGTCGCCGTTGGCCTCCATGCGCCTCCACAGCTCCTTGCTGGCGGCGTGGTGGTCTTCGTCGGTGGTGCGGATGAACCGGTCGTGGGAGATGCCGAGAGCCTTGTCGAGCTCCTCGAAGGCATCGGAGTTGCGTGCAGCGAGATCGACGACGTCGATGCCTTCTTTGACGGCCGTCTGCTGCATCTTCAGGCCGTGTTCGTCGGTTCCGGTCAGAAACATGACGTCGAAACCGTCGAGTCGCTTGAATCGGGCGATCACATCCGTCGCGATGTACTCGTAGGCGTGTCCGATGTGCGGAACGCCGTTCGGGTACGCAATGGCAGTTGTGACGTAGAAGGAGGGCCGTGAGGCATCAGCTGGCGCAGTCATGGTTCGCCTACTCTATCGGCGTGAGCAAAGACCGTCCCGCACCACCATTGCCCGAGCCGCTCGGCCACCTCGTCGACGCGCACACCCACCTGGACGCATGCGGTGCCGTCGATGCGGCCAGTGTGGCTGCCATCCTCGACCGAGCCGAGTCCGTAGGCGTTTCTCGCGTGGTGACCGTTGCCGACGACCTCGCTGCCGCACGCTTCGCCGTCGACGCGGCTCATTGGGATCGGCGAGTGTGGGCGGCCACGGCGATACATCCGACGCGAGCCAATGTGCTCGACGAGACGACCCGCACCGAAATCGAGCAGCTTTCTGCCGATCCTCGGGTCGTCGCGGTGGGGGAGACCGGCTTGGACTACTACTGGCCCGGCAAACTCGACGGGTGCGCGACGGTCGAGGAACAGCACGAAGGACTTCGCTGGCACATCGATCTGGCGAAGCGGTTGCGCAAGCCGCTGATGATTCACAATCGTGAGGCCGACGACGATCTGCTTGCGGTCCTGAAATCCGAAGGGGCCTCGGAGACCGTGATATTCCATTGCTTCTCCTCGGGGCCGGAAATGGCGAGGGCCTGCATCGACGCGGGGTACGTGCTGAGCTTGTCCGGGACCGTCAGTTTCAAGAATGCTCACGCTCTACGGGAAGCGGTCGCATTGATCCCGGATGCGCAGTTGTTGGTGGAAACCGACGCTCCCTTTCTGACACCCCATCCGTACCGCGGGGCTCCGAACGAGTCCTACTGCCTGCCGTACACCGCCCGGGCGCTCGCGGAGATCCGGGGTCAGGACCCCGGGGAACTTGCCGCCCACGTCACTGCCAATGCGGAGCGGGTGTACTCGCTCCCATCGGGCCACTGACGGCAAGCCACAACGCGGCTTCACTTACAACCGGTTGCTTGCTTGGGTTGCGAGATATCCATCAGTTCGTTACCGTACCGTGACCGACCGCCGGGCGTTTCGAACAGAAGGTAACGCTCCAGAATCCAGGAATCGCTTGTGTCTAGTATTGCCCGCCTTAACTCCACCAGATCTTTGACCTTCTACCTGGTGGTCGCCGCGCTGCTGGCGACATTGATCGTCGGGGGCGTCACCGCCGTCGCTCGTCACAAAACCGTGACAATCGACGTCGATGGCGAGATGATCACGCTCAGCACGATGACGTCCGACGTCAACGGTGCGTTGGGTGCGGCTGGATACGAACCGAGCGACAAGGATCTCGTAGTACCTTCCGGCGATTCGTCGCTGTCCGACGGCGAGACGGTCGTCCTCCGGCGCGCTCGCGAACTGAGCGTGACGGTGGATGGCCAACCCCGAGCCGTCTGGACCACAGCATTGACGGTCGACGAAGCCCTTTCACAGATGGATCTAGCCCAGGACGTGCACGTTTCCGCCTCCCGCGGTGAGCGACTGCCACTGGAAGGCACGTCGCTGGAAATCGCACTGCCCAAGCAGGTCTCGCTCGTCGACGGAGCTGCTCCGGCCGCACCGGTGACCATGGCCGCACCTACCGTCCGGGAACTCCTCGAGCAGGCAGGCGCGCCACTCCAAGAAGCCGACACAGTGGTTCCTGCACCCGACGAGATTGTCACCGAGGGCGCGTCGATCATCGTCACCCGAGATCGAACCGAGACCAAGTCCGAGACCGCCGAGGTAGCGCCACTCGAGCAGCGTATCGAGGACCCGACGATGAACATGAGCCGCACCGTCGTCGAGAATCCCGGCGCAACCGGCATCTCCGACATCACCTGGGCGATCAACACCGTCAACGGCAAGGAAGTCGGCCGCGAAAAGGTAACCGAGACCGTCAAGGTTCCGGCGCAACCGAAAGTAGTTCGAATCGGTGCCAAGCCGGGCACCGAGGTCCCGCCCGTCGAGAACGGCAGCACCTGGGACGCACTCGCACAATGCGAGGCAACCGGTAACTGGGCCATCAACACCGGCAACGGATTCTTCGGTGGAGTGCAGTTCGACCAGAACACCTGGGAGCGCCAAGGCGGCCTCAAGTACGCGCCCCGCGCTGACCTTGCGAGCCGCGAAGAGCAGATCGCCATCGCCTCGGTGACGCAGAAGTCCCAGGGATGGGGAGCGTGGCCGGCATGCACCTCCCGCCTCGGCTACCGATGACAGGTGCGTAGAGTTTTCACAGTGCCAGAACATGTGCGGGAACCCGCGGCCCTGCTAGGGCCCGCGGAGGTGCGATCTCTCGCCGCCGAGTTGGACGTGCGTCCGACCAAGCAGCTCGGCCAGAACTTCGTCCACGACGCCAACACGGTGCGACGCATCGCGGCCGCAGCCGACATCTGTGGCAGCGATACCGTCCTCGAGGTCGGGCCCGGCCTCGGATCCCTGACGCTGGCATTGCTCGACGTCGCAGACGCCGTCATTGCCATCGAGATCGATCCCAAGCTGGCATCACGGTTGCCGCAGACAGTGGCCGAGCGAGCACCGTCGCTGGCCGACCGTCTCACCGTCGTCGAGTACGACGCGCTACGAATCAAGGCCGCCGACATCCCGGGGGAGCCGGCAGCCCTCGTCGCGAATCTTCCCTACAACGTTGCGGTTCCGGTTCTGCTGCACCTGTTTTCGGAGCTGCCGTCGCTTCGCACCGCTTTGGTGATGGTCCAGGCGGAGGTGGCCGATCGACTCGCCGCAGACCCCGGCAACAAGATCTACGGCATCCCCAGCGTCAAGGCGGGATTCTTCGGAACCGTCAAACGCGCAGGATCCGTCGGGCGCTCGGTATTTTGGCCGGTGCCGAAAGTGGAGTCCGGGCTGGTTCGGCTCGATCGGTACGCAGAGCCACCGTGGTCGATGGATGACGCCCATCGACGTGCCGTGTTCGCCGTCATCGATGCCGCATTCGCACAACGTCGCAAAACCCTACGTGCGGCACTCAGCGGTTGGGCCGGCTCGCCCGTCATCGCGGAGCGCCGGTTACGCGAGGCCGGGATCGACCCATCCGCTCGCGGGGAAACTCTCGACGCCGCTGCCTACGTGCGGTTGGCGGCAACCGAAGCCTGACCGGTCGGGATCGCTTCGGTTCGGTCCGTTCCAGATCGCTTCGGTCCAGATCGCTTGAATGGTCCACTCATATGATCTGATAACTTCAGTGGTTCATTCAAGCGACCCCGTCCGCAGCCGCTGTGTACCGACGGCTGAGCATCGTGTGTCGCTCCGCGAGTGCTCGGCACTCGTCGGCGAGTTGCGGCGGATCGAGGACCGTGAAGTCCGTGTCGAAGGCGGACAGCCATCGAGCGATCGAGGGCAGTGAATCTCCGGCCAGAGCGAGGATGCAGGTCTCGTCGCTTTCGGACTCGAGAGTGCCCCATTCCGCGTCGACCATCGGTGCGATCGTCTCGATCGGTGCGTGCAGCCGAATCTGTGCCTGCACCTGAGCGAGTACACGGTTGATTCCGCGCGCGACGAATGCCGCTGCCCCGCCGTCGGGCAATTCTCGCGGGGTGAAGCGCGGACCCGTCGGGATCTTCGGTTGGAGCCGGTCGACGCGGAACGATCGCCAGTCCTGACGGAACAGGTCCCATCCGAGCAAGTACCACCGGGAGCCCGCACGCACCAGGCCGTGGGGCTCCACCTCGCGTCGGGTCTCGGTCCCGTCGTGGCTGCGGTAGTCGAATCGCAGTCGTTCGTGGCCATGGCACACACCCGCAACTGCCGACAGCACAGCAGCGTCGACGGCGGATGGTGCGGCCGGACGGTCTACGACGTCGATGCGCAGTGCGTCGAGTCGATGTCGAATGCGCGACGGCATCACCTGGCGCAACTTGGTCAGCGCGCGCAAGGACGCCTCCCCGATGCCCGCTACCGAGCCGCCGGCCGCCGATTGGAGTCCGAATGCCACTGCGAGTGCTTCGTCGTCGTCGAGCAGCAGGGGCGGCATTTCGGCGCCCGCACCCAGCTGATAGCCACCGCCAACGCCTGCGGTGGCGTGGACCGGGTATCCGATCTCGCGGAGCTTGTCCACGTCGCGTCTGACGGTGCGCGGGGTGACGTTCAGTCGGTCCGCGAGGTCGGCCCCTGCCCAGTCACGTCGTGTCTGGAACAGGGACAGCAACTTCAGAAGTCGTGCCGAGGTTTCCCGCATACCCCGATAATGGCAGTAATTGCGGACCGAAATTGTCCGCAGTCGGGATGATCCGAGAGTTAGGACGGCCACACGAATGTGGGGTCCCTCGATTTCTCCACTACTGTTGACCCTCGTGCTCTCAGTCGTCCCCAGCCCCGTAGTCGTCAGGGCTCCGTCCAAGGTGAATTTGCACCTCTCGGTCGGTGACCTGCGCGAGGACGGTTATCACGAGCTCACCACGGTGTTTCAGGCGCTGTCGTTGGCCGACGAAGTCTCGGTGGTGCCGGCTCAGACCTTGCGCGTGACCGTTCGCGGCGATGATGCGCGGTCGGTTCCGACCGACGAGCGCAATCTGGTGTGGAAGGCAGCGGTCCTGTTGGCCGATGCCGTCGGACGTGAGCCGGGCGTCGAGATCACTATCGACAAGGGCATCCCGGTTGCAGGCGGTATGGCAGGTGGGAGCACGGACGCGGCGGCGACGCTCGTCGCGCTCAACGCTCTGTGGGATGTGGATCTTTCCCGAGCGGAGTTGACCGATCTGGCCGCCAAGCTCGGCAGCGATGTCCCGTTCGTTTTGCACGGTGGCACCGCGATGGGTACCGGCCGGGGGGAGAAGCTGCTTCCGATCCTCTCGCGCAACACATTCCATTGGGTACTCGCCTTGGCCAAGGGCGGACTGCAGACCCCAGCCGTGTTCGCCGAGTTGGACGAGCTGCGTGCCAAGGGCAATCCGCCGCGACTCGGTGAGCCCGAGGCATTGATGCACGCGCTCGCGACCGGTGATGCGAATGCGCTTGCGCCGCTTCTCGGTAACGATCTGCAGGCTGCTGCGCTATCTCTGCTTCCGCAACTGCGCCGGACCTTGCGCGCCGGGGTGAGCGCAGGCGCTCTGGCCGGAATCGTCTCCGGGTCGGGTCCCACGTGCGCTTTTCTGTGTGCCGACGCTGATACCGCAGTGTCGGTCAGTGCTGAACTATCCGGTGCGGGTGTCTGCCGCACCGTACGTGTCGCGAGTGGCCCGGTTCCCGGCGCTCGCGTGGTAACTAGTGAATCGATTGGTTTCTCCTGATGGTCAATCTCGTCAATCTCGAAAACGTTTCCAAGTCTTTCGGCGTCAAACCGCTGCTCGACGGAGTCTCCCTCGGTGTGCAGGAGGGCGAACGCATCGGCATGGTCGGCCTCAACGGCGGTGGTAAGACCACCACGCTCGAGGTTCTCGCCGGCATCGAGCCGCCCGACTCGGGGCGGGTCAGTCGGGTCGGTGGACTGCGGATGGCCGTCGTCACCCAGCGCGGGGTGCTGCCTCCGGGCTCGACCGTCGGACAGGTCGTTCTGGACCCACTCGGCATGGCCGAGCACGAGTGGGCAGGCGACTCGCGCGTCCGAAACATCCTGACCGGCATCGGTATTGCCGACCTCGGTCCTATCGGTAGCTCGGGGCTCGACGCTTCCATCGACAACCTGTCCGGCGGTGAGCGCCGCAGAGTCGCGTTGGCGGCGGCGCTCGTCCAGGATCTCGACCTATTGGTGCTCGACGAGCCCACCAACCATCTCGACGTGGAAGGCGTCCAGTGGCTCGCCGCGCATCTGGTGTCGCGTCGAAGCGCGCTCGTCGTCGTCACTCACGATCGTTGGTTCCTCGACACGGTGGCGAACCAGACGTGGGAGGTCGTCGGCGGCGGCGTCGAAACCTACGAGGGTGGATACAACGACTGGGTGTTCGCCCGTGCCGAGCGCAGCAGGCAGGCCGATGCTTCCGAGGAGCGTCGACGCAACCGTGCGCGTAAGGAGTTGGCGTGGCTGCGTCGCGGCGCACCGGCCAGGACCTCGAAGCCCAAGTACCGGATCGAAGCGGCCGAAGCGTTGATCGCCGACGTGCCTGCGCCGCGTGACTCCGTTGCCTTGGCGTCGTTCGCGCAGCGTCGACTCGGCAAGGTCGTCATCGAACTGGAAGATGCGCGACTCGAAACTCCGGACGGCCGTGAACTGGTCCGCGACTTCACTTGGCGTCTGGCGCCGGGTGAACGAGTGGGTCTGGTCGGGGTCAACGGTTCCGGTAAGACCACGCTCTTACGCACCCTTGCCGGTGAGTTGGAACCCGCCGCTGGCAAGCGTATTCAAGGTCAGACCGTCAAGATCGGTTGGCTCAAGCAGGAATTGGACGATCTGCCCAAGAAACTGCGAGTTCTCGACGCAGTCAAAGAGGTAGCTGAGCGAATTACCCTGGGCGACAAAGAGGTATCGGCGGGCCAGCTCGCCGAACGCCTCGGGTTCACCCCGGCCCGTCAGCGCACTCCGGTCGGTGATCTGTCCGGCGGTGAGCGTCGACGCCTGCAGCTCACACGGGTATTGATGGCGGAGCCCAACGTGCTGTTGCTCGACGAGCCCACCAACGATCTCGACATCGACACACTGCAACAGCTCGAGGACCTGCTCGACGGCTGGGCAGGGACCATGGTGGTCATCAGTCACGACCGGTACCTCATCGAGCGGATATGTGACTCGACCTGGGCGCTGTTCGGTGACGGCAAGCTCACCAACCTTCCTGGTGGCATCGAGGAGTACTTGCGTCGGCGCGCGGTGATGGCGGCTGAAGCCACACCGGACTCGCTGACCACCGGCGGTGTCGTCAAGACCGCTGTACGTGATGCAGGATCCGAGAGGGCTGCTCGTAAGGAGCTCAGCAAACTGGAGAAGTCCGTCATTCGTTTGTCGAAGCGGGAAGCGGAGCTGCACGCCGAACTGGCGGAGGTGGCCACCGATCCGGGCAAGCTCGTGGCGTTGGACACCGAGCTCAAACAGGTGGTGGCGGACAAGGACGTCGCCGAGGAGCGTTGGATGGAGCTGGCCGCCGAGCTGGAGTGACCTGCACATGATGGCGGGGCACGACGGCAGTAGGTACTTTCGATAGCAGGACGGTTCGGCGGACCGCGCTCACCGGATACGAGAGGACCTACGAGTACATCGTGTCCATACTTTTCATACCGAGCTTTCAGCTGACGGCCGAGATGGGGTCTACCCAGTGACGTCCGTGGTGCGCAAGGCCATGGGCGATTCGTTCGAGGATCTACATCCCAAGGTGCAGTGGCGCTTCGGACTGTCCGCGGCGGACGGGCTTTGCCAGATCGGCGTCGGCGTCATGGAAGAGATGACTCATTCGGCGTTGGTGCCGCGTCCCGTGCTGGCGCTCGGGGCCGGACGAGGCTTGTTCCCCGGGGGCCGAGGAACCGATGTCCCTTTTACCGTCGCCAACTACGCGTACACCGACGATCTGGGTCGGGAGACGATGTCGTTCGTGCGCCGGTTCGCTTTCGCCGGTAAGCCACAGGGGATGAACTCGGTGATGGTCACACCGGCGGTGTCACAGGGACACGATGTTGCGCTGGACTATCTGGGATATAGCTCGGACATGCTGGTACACACTCGATGTAGCGCGGACTCCGAAGGTGGAATCCTGCTCGAGAGCGGCGCTCCACGGATACGCGGGCTACGTGTCCCCGCGTTCGCATCTGCCCTGACAACCGGACGTGAATGGTGGGACGAGGGCGAGCAGCGGCATCGCATTCAGATCGACGTCACCAGCCCGATATTGGGTCGGCTGTTCCACTACCGGGGATGGTTCACAGCAGAGGAACGCCCGTGCGCGGCCGCTGACATCCCCGAAGATGCACGGCCGTCGAGGCTGGAAGAGCACGAATAGCTCTGGAAGCGGTGGAACCCTCTGGTGCTGGAAATGGTCGCGCCAGAGGTGTTCCGTCACATGCTGTGAAAGATCAGCGGTAGCCCTTGGCTGGGTTGAGCAGATCGAGCACGATGGTCTGACCGTTCGACCTGACATGGATCTCAGGGTTCTGTAGGCCACCGGAGGTGAGGTACTCGCCCAGGAGCTGAAGTAGCTCGTCGGGGCCGACCGAGGTGTCCGGCGTACGGATGTCACCGGTGCGACCGCCCAGCTCGTTCTGAGTGAGTCGGCCCGCTATGCGTACCGATGCAACACCCATCGCGGTCCGGCGGTCGGGTGCTGCGCCGCGTGCCGGGCTCGATGACGGGTTGCTGCCGGCGCCGTTCGATGCGTAGGTGCTCGATCGGCCGTTGGTCGGCAGGCCGTGCTCGGAGATCTGATCGCTAGTAGTCACTTCAACCTCGTTCGAATCTTTGGACGGCTGCTCGGGGCCGGCGCTTGCGGGTTCCTGCTTCATGCCCGACTGCTCCACTTCCTGAGTGATCGCGGGCTTTGTGGATGTAACAGGTGCCATCTCGGCAGGATCCTTCGCCGGAGGTGTGGCGGTCTTCGGATTGGTCGATGCAGGCGACTCAGCCCAAGGCGGCAAAATGTCTGCGGCCAATTTCGGGGTCGGCGTACTCAACCGGTGGGCCGGTGTTTGACCGATCTTGATTCCTGCCTGCGGATAGCTGGAACCCTGCGTCATAGAAGACCTCGCGTCGTGAAGAACCTGTGTCAAGCCACGTCTCGGCGTGCGATGCACTGCACGCGAGAATGAAACGTACCCGAAGCCCGTTCGGACTTCGGAAGCGTAACACTATGACTGTTTAGCGGGTCCGATTGCGAGGATTTTCCTGTTGCGGGTCACTCACCCGCAGCGACGAGGGGCTCCAGCGTCAATTCGGGCATCTCCTTCTGGAGGTACTGCAGACGCCACTTGTCGCTGACGAGTGCGAGCAGCACACCGTCCGTCCGCGTGAAAACCTCCACGCCGCGCTGGCGACCCAACTCGACCGCAGACTCGGTGTCGGTCCGGCGAGCGAGTGAATAGCCCAACGGCTCCAGCCGAGCGTCGACACCGAACTCCGCTTTCATTCGGGCCATGACCACCTCGAACTGCATGGGACCGACAGCTGCGAGAACCGGCGAAGCGTCACCGCGAATATCGTTGCGCAACACCTGAACAACGCCCTCGGAGTCCAACTGCTCCACGCCACGACGGAACTTCTTGTACTTGTCGGCACTGTCCACACGCAACAGTGCGAAGTGCTCGGGCGCAAACGAAGGGATCGGCGGGTACTCGACCTTCTTCTCCGTGTACAACGTGTGCCCAGGCGCGAGCGCAGTGGCGTTGACGAGTCCTACGACATCGCCGGGATACGCGTGCTCGACGGTGGTCCGCTCCCGACCGAACACCGTCAAAGCGTACTTGGTCGTGAACGGCTTACCGGTCTGCGAGTGCGTCACGACCATGCCGCGCTCGAAGACTCCCGATACGACGCGCATGAACGCCAACCGGTCCCGGTGTGCAGTGTCCATTCCAGCCTGCACCTTGAACACCACAGCGCTGAACGGATCGGTCACTTCCCTCGCCGTGCCCTTGAGGTCTTCCCTCGGTCCTGGCTGAGGCGCAAGCGCCACCAGTGTGTCCAGGATCTGGCGAACCCCGAAGTTGAGCATCGCCGAACCGAAAATGACCGGTGACGTCTGGCCGGCAAGGAATATTTCCTGGTCGTGGCCCTGGCCGCTCAGAACGAGGAGTTCGCTCTCTTCCACTGCCGTGTCCCACTCGATGCCCTCACGCGCAGCGGCAGCGTCGGCATCCATCAATTCCTCGGGTGCGATAGTGGCACCACCAGCGGTGCGAGTGAATCGGATGTAATTGCCTGCCCTGACGTCGAGCAGACCGCGAAAGTCCCCTGCGATGCCGACAGGCCAGTACAACGGCGTCGGTGTCAGTCCGATGCGCTGCTCGATCTCGTCGAGGAGTTCCAGTGGTGATTGGCCCGGTCGGTCCCACTTGTTGATGACGGTGATGACCGGAATGCCGAACTGGCGGCACACCTGAAAGAGCTTGAGTGTCTGTGGTTCCAGGCCCTTGGCTGCATCGATGAGCATGACTGCCGCATCGACAGCGGTCAGAACCCGGTAGGTGTCCTCGGAGAAGTCGGCGTGGCCGGGAGTGTCGACGAGGTTGATGACGTTGATCTCGTCGACACTGCGGTCGAGCTGGTAGTTGAACTGCAGCGCGGTCGAACTCACCGAGATACCGCGTGCCTTCTCCATCTCCATCCAGTCCGAGACTGTGGCGCGTCGACCGGCTTTGCCATGGGTGGCGCCCGCTTCCGAGATCACTCGCGCGTGCAGTGCGAGCGCTTCGGTCAGCGTGGACTTACCGGCGTCGGGGTGGGAGATGACGGCGAAGGTGCGCCTGCGATGGACCTCGTGGACGAGTTCCTTGTGCGGGTTCTTCGGCTGCGCCGTCGACTCGGTGGCGGTACTGCTCTTGTCGACCGGAGCGTCTACCGAATCGGGCGGCGTACTCAAACGAACCTCAATCTCACGTTGTGCGGCATCGGGCTCGTACCAGGGTACTCGGACGAATCAGCGGTAACGGTTCACCTCCGCGCGAGGATTGAATAACCTGAACACCAACTGCCGCGACCACGCTCGCTCGACGAGGAGATGGCATTGAGTAAGTTCACCGAAGAAATGTTCGCGACGGCACAATCCAGTCGTCGCGGACTCGTGACCGGTGAGCCTGACCAGCCGCTGCGTCAGTCCTGGGGTGAGATTCACCAGGATGCGCGCGCGATGGCCGGCGCGCTGGCCGAGGCGGGCATCGGGCACGGAGACGCGATCGGTGTCCTCGCCGGGCAGCCGGTGGACATCGCTCCCGCCTGTCAGGCCACGTGGATGCGGGGCAGCTCGGTCACGATGCTGCATCAGCCGACGCCGAGGACCGACCTTGCCGTGTGGGGGCAGGACACCGAATCCGTCGTGAAGATGATCGACTGCAAGGCCGTCGTTCTCGGCGCCCCTTTCGACGTCGCCGCGTCGATTCTCGAGGAACGCGGCATCACCGTGTCGAAGATCGAAGACATGCGTCGCGGCACTCCGGTCGACCCGATCGACACCTCGGAGTCCGACATCGCGCTTCAACAGTTGACCTCGGGGTCCACCGGGTCACCCAAGGCGGTGCGGATCACCCACGAGAACTTTTTCGTCAACGCGTACGCCATGATCGATCGGATCGAGTTCGACGTAGACCGCGACGTCATGGTCAGCTGGCTGCCGTTGTTCCACGACATGGGTATGGTCGGGTTCCTCACGGTGCCCATGCAGGTCGGCGCCGAGGTCGTCAGCATCACCCCTCTGGACTTCCTGCGGTCACCACTGCTGTGGGCCAAGCTGATCGACAAGTATCGCGGAACTGTCACTGCAGCACCGAATTTCGCCTACTCACTGCTCGCTCGACGGCTACGGCAAGCCGAGGACGATTTCGACTTGGATCTGAGCTCACTGCGCTACGCCTGGAACGGCGCCGAGCCGGTCGATCCGGACACGATGATTGCGCTCGCCGAGGCCGGGCGGCCGTACCAACTCGACCCGCTGGCCCTTGCCCCTGTCTACGGTATGGCGGAAACGACTCTGGCCGTGTCGATTCCTGATCCACTCCAAGGACAGGTGCTCGACGTCGTCGATGCAGACCTACTCGAGGCGATGGGTCGGGCAGTGCCGGCCACCAAGGGCAATGTGCGGACCCTGGCGACGCTCGGCAAGATGGTGCCGAACCTCGAAGGGCGCGTGGTGGACAAGGAAGGGCAGGTACTGACACCGCGTGGTGTCGGCATCATCGAAGTACGCGGTAAAGCGGTGACTCCCGGATACATCACCGTCGACGGCCCGGTAGCAACCCAGGACGAGGACGGTTGGCTCGATACCGGTGACGTCGGCTATTTCACCGAGGACGGGCTCGTCGTGGTGTGCGGGCGTATCAAGGACGTCATCATCATGGGCGGCCGCAACATCTATCCCACCGACATCGAGCGGGCTGCAGGGTCGGTGCGCGGAGTACGCCCGGGCAATGCCGTCGCAATCCGTCTCGACGCCGGTGACAAGCGTGAAAGTTTCGCAGTTGCCGTGGAAATCAACGATTTTCGTGATCCGGAGGAGGTCAAGCGGATCGAGCGCGAAGTGGTCCACGCCGTGCACTCGGAGGTAGGCGCGCGGCCCCGCACGGTCGCTGTCCTGGGACCTGGGTCGATCCCGAAGACGTCCTCGGGCAAGCTCCGTCGGGCCAATTCGGCTGCGTTGCTGGGGTAGCGCGCACCCTTTTTGTAAAGCGCACGCACGTGCTCGGATGCGAGCAGGGCGCGCAGGTTGGGAAAAACGGTGTTAGCTTCAGCGCGGCAAGCTTCAGCGCGGATGAACCTGGTTCTGCGCAGCTTCGAGCCCGTCGCGTAGAAGCATCTCCGCCGCATCGGCAGCTTCCTCGCAGATCACGCCGAGATCTTTGCGTTCGGCTGCGGAGAACGGTTTCAGGACATACGCGGCAGCATCCATTCGACCCGGCGGTCGGCCGACCCCGACGCGCGTGCGCAAATAGTCCTTGGTGCCCAGCTGCTGCGAAATCGAACGCAGGCCGTTGTGTCCGCCCTCGCCGCCGCCGAGCTTGAGGCGAATCGATCCGAACTCGATGTCCAGCTCGTCGTGCACGATCACGATGTTGCCCGGATCGACGGAAAAGAACCGCGCAAGTGCGGCCACCGGCTGACCCGACAGGTTCATGAAGGTGCGCGGCTTGGCTACCACCACCGGGCGATCGCTCAGGCGCGCTTGAATCACCTCGGAATTGGACTTCTTATGGGAAGTGAACTTTGCACCGATTCGAGCGGCCAACACGTCGGCGACCAAAAAACCCACGTTGTGCCGAGTCGCCTCGTATTGAGGTCCGGGGTTTCCGAGTCCGACGATCAGGGCTGGCTCTACATTCACAGCGACCATGCTTCCATTGCGTGACGAACAACAACGCGCCGCTCCCCAGTGCAGGGGAACGGCGCGTCGGCGGTAAAAGGGCTGAGATCAGCTCTCGGACTCTTCCGAGCTCTCCTCGTCTGCAGCTTCTTCTTCGGTTTCGGCCTCGCCCGTCTCGGAGATGGGCTCGGTGCCTTCGCCTTCGGCCTCGAGGTCCGCCTCGGACGGAGCCTCGACGACATTGACGAGCAGCATTTCGACGTCGGACACCAGGGTGACGTTCTCAGGCAGCGTGACCGCGCCTGCAAGGATCTGAGTTCCGGCTTCGAGACCCTCGACCGAGACGGTGATCGACTCTGGGATCGACAGTGCGTCCGCGTCGATTTCGATGACCGTCGAGTCGGTGTAGACCAGGGTGCCTGCAGCGGCGTCGCCCTCGATGAGGACGTTGACCTCAACGGAGACGCGCTCGCCCTTCTTGAGGACGAGGAGGTCGGCGTGCTCGATGCTGCGGCGGATCGGGTGCACGACGATGTACTTGGTGAGTGCGACCTGCTCTGCGCCGTCGATGTCGAGCGTCAGCACGGCGTTGGTGCCGTGGTTACGGAGCACGGCAGCGAAGGCGCGGGAATCGAGTGCGAGGTGCTGTGGGTCGGTTCCGTGTCCGTACAGAACGGCAGGAACAAGGCCGTCGCGACGTGCGCGGCGGGCTGCGCCCTTGCCGAATTCGGTGCGAACGATCGCCTTGAGGTTGTTAACAATTTGCGCCATGTGGTGAATGCTCCTGGTGTATCGCTTGTGGCGGATAAGACTCGTCGGGGCTGACACGTACGAGCAAGGCCAGGGGCCGAGCCGCGTCGATCACGGTAGTTCCTGTGTAGGTTCTACCCTCGCCGAGACAACCCGGAACACTTTACACGACGGCTCTACCGGCACCTCGAGTGCATCCGGAACTCAGCGGGTGCGGAGTGCCTCGACCATCTCGTCCAGCTGCGCGAACGTGACGAAATAGTGCGGTGACGCCCGTACGACGGCGTCGAGTTTGCGATGCGTCATGTCGAGGAGCGTCGAACTGCGCGGACTCACGGTGACCGTGACGCCCTTGCCCGCCAGGAAGTCGCGGACGTCGGTCGGCGCGAGATCGTCGACCGTGAAGGACACGATGCCGCTCTTGCGGTCGCCCAGATCGTGCACCGACACACCATCGAGACCCCGTAACGCAGTGCGCAGGTATTCGGCACGCTGAGAGATCGCTTCTTCTACGTTGTCGATGCCGATGTCGAGCAAGTAGTCGACGGCGGTGCCGAGCGCTAGTCGAGCTGCGACGTCGCATTCCCAGAATTCGAATCGAGTGACGTCGGGTGCGATGCGGTACTCGGACTCACCGATCCACTGGGCGCTGTGTAGGTCGAGGGCGGGCGGCTCGAGGGATACGGACGGTTCTGGGCGCAGGTACAGGAAGCCGGTTCCACGGGGCCCGCGCAGCCATTTTCGTCCGGTTGCGCTCAGGGCGTCCACTCCGAGCTCGGCGACATCTACGCGAATCTGACCGATCGATTGGCACGCGTCGAGCAACACGAGTGCGCCGAATCGATGCGCCAGATCGGTGACTGCGCGCACCGGATTGATCAGACCGCCGTTGGTCGGAGCGTGCACGAGCGAGACAATTCGGACGCGTTCGTCGAGCATTGCTTCGAGCGCGAGGAGATCTATCTGCCCGGTCGCATCACTCGGTACGATCTCGACCCGCGCGCCCGTCGCCGCAGCGCGTTGCAGGGCTGCGATCGCGTTGCTCGCGTACTCCACTTCGCACATCAGAATTCGATCACCCGCGGTCAACGGAATCGAATAGAAGAAGTCACTCCATGCGCGAGTTGCGCTGTCGCTCAGCGCAATATCCGACGCCTGCGCGCCGATCAGCGTCGCGATCGAGGTCTTGACGGTGGAGAGATCGTGCGTGCGCTCGATGGCAGCGCGGTAACCTCCGACGACGGCTTCACGACGCAAATGCGCAACGGCTGTTTCGACGACGGGGGTCGGCGGCAACGAGGACCCGGCACTGTCGAGGAAGATTGCGGTCGCTGCGGCAGGGGTGTCGCGGCGAATTCTCTCGAGATCCAACACCGTGAGTGGGCCTTCCTATACGAGAAAGTTGTCGGTGCGCTGTGATGCACTTCTGGTTATTGTCGATGCAGGATTGCACAGCATCCGCGTTTCGTGCAGCACGGCCCCGGGTAGTTCGATCCCCTAGGAAGTTCGATCCGCTTTCGTACATGCGAGTGCGGGTCACGCAAGGAGGCACTTTTGTCGTCCAACGAGAAGTCGCTCGGGCTTAGTTCTCGGCCTGCGGCCGAGGCCTATGTGTCGCGGGTCTGCTTCAAGCTCGGGCCGCCGCAGCTCATCGGTGCCGAATTGGAATGGTTGACTTTCGCCGAGGACGGAGACAGACCGTCCCTCGAACATTTTGCCGCAGCGCTGGGGGACTACGCACCGCGCAGCATCGCACCTGATTCACCCGCCCTGACGTTGCCGGACGGAAGCGCCGTCACGATCGAACCGGGCGGCCAGATCGAACTCTCCAGCTCACCGCATGCGTCGGTGACCGAACTGCAGAACGCGTTGGATTCGGACTCCCGTGTAATCACCGCCCTCATGGAAGCGGGCGGCATCTACATGGCATCGGTGCCCGCAGACACCGAGCGTGACGCGCACAGAGTGCTCATCCAGCCGCGTTACTGCGCAATGGAGAACCGCTTCACCACCATCGGTCCTTTCGGGAAGCTGATGATGTGCAACACTGCTGCAGTCCAGGTCAGCGTCGATGCCGGGGTCGATCGTGCCGAGGTTGCTGCACGGTGGGAGATGTTGGAGGCCATCGGTCCCGCATTCGTTGCCGCGTTCGCATGTTCGCCTCGTCTGCGGGGCGCACCGGAAGGCACCTGGGCGTCGCAACGCATGCGCACCTGGCTCGAACTCGACGACAGTCGCACCGAAGTTCCCGCCACCGGTGATCCCATTGCGGACTATGCGAGATGGGCGCTCGACGTCCCGCTGCTGTGCATTTGCAATGAGGGGGAAAGCTGGGAGGTGCCGTTCGGATCGACGTTTGCGGATTGGCTTGCGGGAGATGTCGCGGCACTGGCCGGGCGGCGGCCGACCACCGCCGACCTCGACTATCACCTGACCACACTGTTTCCGCACGTTCGAGCCTGCGGACACCTCGAAATTCGGTACCTAGACGCTCAACCCGATGGGCAATGGGTCGTTCCGGCGTCCGCGTTCGAATCGTTGTTGTCGACTCCGGCCATCACCGAGGCGGCAACTGCGCTCGCACAGCCGACTGCAGGTCGATGGATCGATGCCGCACAGTCCGGGTTGGCGGATGCCGATCTGCGTGAGACTGCCGTCGAGCTGCTGCAGTTGTCTGCACGCGCGGGAGGTCATCACGCGGACTCGTTATCAGCGGCCTCGGAGCGATGTCGCAGGGGCGAGTCACCCGAGCCGGGGGACTCAGTGGCCCGTTCGATCAACGCAGGCCATTCCACGAGCAAGGAGACAGCGTCGTGACAGTCGAGCAGCTTCGTGATCGAGTCGAGGCCGTACTTACCCGTAGTCGTGCACGTAGTGCGCTGCTGACCGAGAGTGTCGACGAGAATGAGTTGACCGCGCAGCACTCGCCACTGATGAGCCCGCTGGTATGGGACCTCGCGCACATCGGCAATCAGGAGGAGTTGTGGCTCGTGCGCGACGTCGGCGGCCGTGATCCGGTGCGCCAGGACATCGATGAGCTGTACGACGCGTTCAAGCACTCGCGTTCGAGCCGACGGTCGCTGCCTCTGTTGTCGCCGGATGAGGCTCGCGCCTACGTCGGTACCGTGCGGGAGAAGGTGTGGGACATTCTCGCGTCCAGCCCGCTCGATGGACGGAGGCTCGAGCAAGATGCGTTCGCGTTCGGCATGGTTGCGCAGCACGAACAGCAGCACGACGAGACGATGCTTGCGACGCACCAGCTTCGGCTCGGGCCTCCAGTTCTCTCGGCGCCCGCGCCTCCCGCACCGACCGTCGAAGCGACCGGTGAGGTCGTTATCGATGGCGGCCCGTTCACGATGGGCACCACCTTCGATCCGTGGGCACTCGACATCGAACGGCCGGCGCACTCGGTGTTCGTTCCCACGTTCGCCCTCGACGTCGCACCGATCACCAACGGTCGGTATGTGGACTTCATCGAAGACGGTGGTTACGACCGAGAAGATCTGTGGAGCGAGCGCGGTTGGTCGCACCGGATCACCGACGGACTTCGAGCGCCGTTGTTCTGGGAGCGTGACGAAGGTGGCGGGTGGTGGCGTCGCCGATTCGGCGTCACGGCCCCGATTCGGCCGAGCCAGCCTGTGGTTCACGTCGGCTTCTTCGAGGCGGAGGCCTACGCGCGCTGGGCAGGCAAGCGCTTACCGACCGAGGCGGAGTGGGAGAAGGCGGCGCGTTTCGACTCGTCGACCGGCTCGGTCCGTAAGTATCCGTGGGGAGATGCAGAGCCGACGGAAGCTCACGCAAATTTGGGTCAGCGGCACCTGGAACCAGCCGACATCGGGGCTTATCCAGCGGGGGCGACACCGCAGGGTGTGCAGCAACTCATCGGTGACATGTGGGAGTGGACGTCTTCGGATCTGGAGCCTTACCCGGGATTCGAGCCCTTTCCGTATGCCGAATACTCCGAGGTGTTTCTGCGCGGTGATTACAAGGTGTTGCGCGGAGGTTCGTTCGGCACCGACGAGGTCGCGTGCCGGGGCACGTTCCGGAATTGGGACCACCCGATTCGTAGGCAGATCTTCGCCGGCTTTCGGTGCGCACGAGATGTCGAGTCACGCTGAATGTGCCGTCATCTCGGTTACCTCGGCCCGCAGCGCAGCGTCGCCGACGCTGTGACGGCGGGTAGCAATTCCCTGCGTGTTCAATCGTGGGCGCCCAAGGACATGCGGGGCGGAGGCACTATCAATGCGGACGGCTTCGGTGCCGCGTGGTGGGATGCAGGCACCGTGCGCAGCTACCGAAATCCGATGCCGATCTGGTCGGACCCAGCTGTCGCCGAGGTCCTCGTCGCCGCACGGTCGACGGCGATCGTTGCGGCGGTGCGCTCGGCTACCGTCGGAATGCCGGTGGAGCGCAGTGCGTGTGCCCCGTTCACGGACGGCACCTGGGCTTTCAGTCACAACGGTGTCGTCTTCGGTTGGCCGGAGGTGATGACGGACCTCGCCGAGCAAGTCCCGTTGGCGGACCTTCTGCGTCTACCGGCACCGACGGATTCAGCAGCGTTGTGGGTCATCCTGGCGAACCTTCTTCGTGAACACGAACCGGACAAGGCGCTGCGCATCCTGGTGAACCGCGTCGAATCCATATCGCCGAGTTCGCGGCTGAATCTTCTGCTCTCCGACGGGCAGACGCTCTATGCCACGACCGTCTATCACTCGTTGTCCGTACTGCGAGGCGAAGACGCGGTGACCCTCGCGTCCGAACCGCTGGACGACGATCCGTCGTGGGAACCGATTGCGGACCACCAGTTCGTGGTGGCCCGGCCCGGTTACCTCGATATCACCGACCTCGATTGAAGGAGCATTTTCGTGTCAGACAGTGCGTTGGATGTCCACATCTCGCCGGAACGGCTACTTGAGGACCTGCGATCGGATGTGAGGCAGGGTCTGACTGCGTCGCCGAAGTGGCTCTCGCCCAAGTGGTTCTACGACGCCACTGGCAGTGAATTGTTCGAGCGGATCACCGAGTTGCCCGAGTATTACCCGACTCGAACCGAGCGGGCACTCATCGAGGCCCATGCCCAAGACATCGCCGAGCGCACCGACGCGGCGATCCTCGTCGAACTCGGTTCCGGTTCTTCGGAGAAAACCAGATTGCTGATCGAGGCCGGAATCAAACATGGCTCGCTTGCAAAGTACGTTCCGCAGGATGTCTCGCCGTCGGCGTTGTCCGGCGCAATCGAGCAGATTTCGCGCGAATTTCCTGCGCTCGAAGTCCATGGGATCGTCAGCGACTTCACGGACACCTTGCAGAATCTGCCCGCCGACGGGCGGAGAACTATCGCCTTCCTCGGCGGCACGCTCGGCAATTTGACTCCCGAGGAGCGCGCGGGGTTCCTGTCCGACATCGCCAGTGCACTGATTGCCGACGAATTTCTCGTCCTCGGGGTGGGGCTCGTCATCGACCCGGGTGTTCTGATCCCGGCATACGACGACGCAGCCGGTGTGACGGCAGAGTTCAACGTGAACGTGCTGTCGGTACTCAACGATCGGCTAGGGGCGAATTTCGATCGCTCCCAGTTCGAACACGTGGCGGTGTGGGATGCAGACAACGAGTGGATCGAAATGCGCCTTCGCGCGAAGGAGGCTCAGCACATCGTCATCGCGGACCTGGACCTCGATATCGAATTTGCCAAGGGCGAGGAGTTGCGCACCGAGATCTCGGCCAAATTTCGGCAAGAGGGTATAACGGCAGAACTGGCCGACGCAGGCTTCGGTGTCGACCAGTTCTGGACGGACCCGCAGGAACGATTTGCGCTGATCCTTGCTCGTCGCGGCCGCTGATCCTTTTCCCGCCTGTATCGCTCGTCCCGACCGCACGTGGCATGCACTGGTAGGAATGAGGTAGGTACCACGCGATCAAGATCGGAAGAGCCGATGTCGAACAAAATTGTGTCCACGATCGGTCAGGTGGCCGAGTCCGTCCTAGGCATCTTCGGTGTCCGCATCGGCACCGAGGAGCCTGCCCATAACAGCCGGCGGTTGGCCGACGCGGTAGAAATCCGTCGCTACGAACCGCGAATTGCCGCACAGACCACAGTTGACGCGGACGAAGAACAAGCACGCCGGGACGGGTTCCGGCGCCTCGCCGGGTACATCTTCGGTGGCAATACGGGCTCGAAGAAGGTCGCCATGACCGCGCCCGTCAGTCAATCGTCAGCCGACTCCCAGCGGATCGCGATGACCGCACCGGTGTCGAGCAGCGCCGACGGCGACAGCTGGGTAATCCGGTTCTTCATGCCGTCCTCATGGTCGATGGAGACGTTGCCGACGCCCAATGACGACCGCGTGAAGTTGGTCGAGGTTCCGGCGGAGACAGTCGCCGTGCTGCGCTTCAGCGGTAGCCGCACCCAGGGCAACGTTGCGCCGCAGATAGAAAAATTGTCACAAGTGTTGCGCGCCAACGACATCGAGATGTCGAATGAGCCGATGACCTGGTTCTATGACCCGCCCTGGACGCTGGCATGCCGGCGTCGTAATGAGGTTGTCGTGTCGGTGCCAGAAGGTTCTTGACGACGCATCCGAGGTCGTCGACCGCCTGAGCACCGACTGAATAAAGTTAGGTCAGCTGGTACGGCGGCGAGCCTTTTCGAGAGCGCCCAATGTGCCCATCACGCTTGTGCGCTGACTGTTGAGGTCTTTGAGCCGCGCACGTGCCGGCAGTCCAGAGCTACCGTCGAGTGCGGCGATCTTCTCGTCGATGATCGCCAACTGTTCGAGGAGTTTCTGTCCACGTGACTGAAGTTCGATCAGGTCGACACTGCTCACACCTGCCTGGGATTTCTTGGGAGCTGCTTTCCCCGATGCAGATGCCGACGTCGGCGCTGCGGCAACTGCAGCAGCTGCCCTGGGTCGCAATGCTTTGCGCACGGCGGCAGGATCGGGAAGCTTCTCGAGACGGATGCGATTGAGAACCTCACGCGCGTCGCGGGCAGTAACGCGGTACTCGCGCTCTTCCTCGTCTTCGGACGCGAGGGTCCCGCCGAGGGGGCGCAAACCGTACATTCCGATGAAGTGCTTGGCCTCATCGATGATGGCTTCGTGTTCGCGGCATTGGCCGCAGCGTGGCTCGTTTCGATACGTTTCGATCGAATCGGTGCTCCCACACCACACGCACGCGCCCGGAGTCCAGCGGGCGATTCGGACGGTAGAAGTTGCGGTCGGGCTGTCCATAATTTGTGCGTCGATCACGACGAGTCATCCTAGGTTACAACGAAACCCGCCCCGCACACCCCTCCCAGTCGAACTGCGGTTTTCGAACCTGTTAGTGACCAAGTTCATGCAGTGGGGGAGAGATGGCGGAGCGGGTGTATGGAAACTGAGCCTGGAAACAACCAAATAGTGCTGGGTGCTATGCGACGCCGTTGAAGAGGCTTGTCACCGAACCGTTTTCGAAGACCTCGCGGATGGTGCGAGCAAGCAGTGGAGCGATGGACAGCACGGTGAGCGTGTCGAAGCGCTTGTCCTCGCTGATCGGGAGGGTGTTGGTGACGACAACTTCCTTTGCCCCGCATTCTGCGAGACGTTCGGCGGCAGGGCTGCTGAGGACGCCGTGGGTGGCTGCGATGACGACGTCACCGGCTCCGGCTTCCTTGAGCACCTTCACGGCTCCGGCGATCGTTCCACCGGTGTCGATCATGTCGTCGATCAGGATGCAGGTGCGTCCTTCGACGTCTCCGACGACGCGGTTCGACTTGACCTGGTTGGGCACCAAGGGGTCGCGTGTCTTGTGAATGAATGCCAGCGGTCCGCCGCCGAAGCTGTCGGCCCATTTCTCGGCGACGCGAACGCGCCCTGAGTCGGGGGAGACGACGGTGATGTGTTCGAGGCTGTACTTGCTTCGGATGTGCTCGGCCAACTGACTGTGCGCGTGCATGTGGTCGACGGGGCCGTCGAAGAAGCCTTGAATCTGATCGGTGTGCAGATCGACCGTGATGATGCGATCGGCGCCGGCGGTCTTGAGAAGATCGGCGACCAGGCGCGCGGAGATGGGCTCGCGTCCGCGGTGCTTCTTGTCCTGACGGGCGTACGGGTAGAACGGCAGAATTGCGGTGATGCGTTTGGCTGATCCGCGCTTGAGCGCGTCGATCATGATCAACTGTTCCATCAGCCAGGTGTTGAGCGGGAACGGGTGGCTCTGCAGAACGAAGGCGTCGGATCCGCGGACCGATTCCTCGAAGCGAACGAAGATCTCACCGTTGGCGAAGTCACGTGCCGTTTGCGGGGTGAGGCCGATTCCCAGCTCCTTCGCCACCTGCTCGGCAAGCTCTGGATGTGCTCGACCCGCGAAGAGCATGAGATTCTTCTGGTTGTCGATCCAATTGGGGGTGGTCACTGCTGTTCGCCATCCTTTGATTCGTGCGCATTTGTCGAATTGGCAGCCACAGCCCGAACTGCAGCTTCCGCCGCTGCCGTCCCTGGCCGTTTCTTCTCGACCCAGCCCTCGATGTTGCGCTGGGAACCCGCGGAGACGGCGAGCGCCCCCGGGGGTACATCGTGTCGGAGCACTGTTCCGGCTCCGGTGTAGGCCCCGTCGCCTACTCGGACCGGGGCAACGAACATGTTGTCCGATCCCGTCCGGACGTGCGAACCGACGATGGTGCGGTTCTTGTCGACGCCGTCGTAGTTCACGAAAACGCTCGACGCGCCGATGTTGGAGTGCTCGCCGATGGTCGCGTCGCCGACGTAGGTCAGGTGCGGAACCTTCGAGTGGTGTCCGATTGTCGAATTCTTGGTTTCCACGAAGGTCCCCACCTTGGCGCTGTTTCCGATGTCGGAACCTGGACGTAAGTATGCGAACGGTCCGATAGTGGCACCGGAGCCGATGGTGGCGAGATCGGCTTGGGTGCGTACCACCGACGCACGCTCGCCGACGACAACGTCGCGGAGCGTGGAGTCAGGTCCGATGACGGTGTCCTCGCCGATGTGAGTGCTTCCCAACAATTGGACGCCGGGTTCGAGACGGACATCCGCACCGAGAGTGACATCGACGTCTATCCAGGTAGTGGCGGGATCGACGACGGTGACGCCTGCGCGCATGTGTCGCTCGATGATGTGACGATTGAAGATTGCGGTGACGCGGGCGAGCTGAACTCGGTCGTTGACACCCAGAACCAGGTCCGGATCAGCGAGTTGAGTGCCGTAGACCGCCAGGCCGCTGTTCTTGCTGATCTTGACCACATCGGTGAGGTACAGCTCGTGCTGAGCGTTCTGGGTGCTCAGTTTGCCCAGTGCAGTCCGCAGTGCGGCGGCATCGAATGCGTAGACCCCGGAATTGACCTCGTCGATTCGGATCTGTGCCGGACTCGCATCGGCATGCTCGACGATTTCGGCTATTTCACCGTCGTCGGTACGTACGATTCGGCCGTATCCGTTGGCGTCGGCGGGAACGAACGTGAGAACCGTCGCCGCGGCAGGCTTGGGGGCGCTCAGGTGCTCGTCGAGCAGCGCCTTGAGGGTGTGGCCGTCGAGAAGGGGTACGTCGGCGGCGGTGACGAGGACGGTGCCCTCGAAGTCGTCCGGTAGCGAACGTAAACCGCACTGCACTGCGTGGCCGGTACCGAGTTGTTCGTCCTGAATCGAGGTGGAGATGGTGCGTCCGAGTTCGACGCTCAGCTGGTCGACCGATTCGGTTACTCGCTCACGATCGTGTCCGACAACGGTGACCAGGTAGTCGGGCCCCAGATCGGCCGCCGCATGCAGAGCGTGGGCAAGCATCGTGCGGCCGGCGAGGGGGTGGAGGACCTTGGGAGTCTTGGACCGCATCCGGGTGCCTGCTCCCGCTGCGAGAACGACCACGGCGGTGTGCAACGGCAACTGAGCTCCTTGCGAATTGCTGGTTACTTTCTCGACAGAAATTCTTCTCGCTCCGCCGCCAGGACTCGAACCTGAACTATCTGAACCAAAATCAGAGGTGCTGCCATTACACCACGGCGGATCGTGGACCAGCGGTTTCTCCGGTGACCGAATACCTTTGTGAATCAGGTCTACGGCCGCGGCTCTCCCACCGAGCGCAACGAGTCTCGCATGAACGGTAGTTGCCAGTCGAACCGCGCCCAAAATTGAGTACTAGGCTTGCCCAGCGAGGCTCCTTGCAAGCAAGCGAGCGAACAATTTCGGCGGGAGGCATTTTGTCCGAACCCGAGCGGGTACCGCGCGTTCGTATGACGGGCACGCAGCGACGTGAGCAGTTGATCGAGATCGGGAGGTCGCTTTTCGCAGAGCGCGGGTACGAGGCGACGTCGGTGGAAGAAATCGCAGGTCGGGCACACGTGTCCAAGCCCGTCGTGTACGAGCACTTCGGCGGGAAAGAGGGCCTGTATGCGGTGATCGTCGATCGAGAGATGTCGACGTTGCTGCAGATGATCACGTCTTCGCTGGAACAGAATCGCTCCCGAGTCCGCGTCGAGCTCGTCGCTCTGGCCCTGCTCACCTATGTGGAAGAGCGCACTGACGGCTTTCGGATCCTGGTTCGGGATTCACCGGTCGCCGCGGTTGCCGACGGCAAGTACTCGTCGTTGCTGAACGATGCCGTATCTCAGGTAGGCCACATCCTGGCAGTCGACTTCACGCGGCGCGGGTTCGACGCAGGGTTTGCCCCTCTGTATGCGCAGGCGCTGGTCGGAATGGTTTCGATGACGGCGCAATGGTGGCTCGACGTCCGGGAACCTTCGAAAGAGGTTGTTGCGGCTCACGTTGTCAACTTGTGTTGGAACGGACTGACCAATCTGGAGGCTGCGCCGCAACTAGGCGGCAAATGAGCGGTCGATTTCCGCACTACCGCTCGAAAGAGCGGGTAGGGTCAATTTTGCAGCACTGAGAGTTACGTCACAGACGCTGGATTTAATTGTTCGGACCGTTAGCAAGTTGACCGAGGCGAGAAAACCACTGGGTGGTACCGTTCGCAGCATTGCGCAATGGCAGTCCCAGTATTCCTAAGGCGGATCCAATGGTCAGACAGGCCCGCGCTGAGATTACTCGCGATACGGTGTTGTCCGGTGCAGCAAACGTGTTTCTGCGTCTCGGATACGCGAACGCGAGTCTCAGCGAAATTATTTCTCAATCCCAGGTCACCAAGGGTGCTCTCTACTTTCACTTCGGGTCGAAGGAAGAACTCGCGCGTGCCGTGATCGACGAGGGCAACACCAGGCTCACCGCCGCGTGCGTGCAGTTCAACGACGGCCGTATCCCGGCCCTCGAAGCTGCCATCGGCATCTCGTACATCGTCGTCGACATGTCGGTCACCGACCCCATGGTCTCCGCGATGATGCGTCTGAGCCACCAGATCGGTGACTATCGGGGTACACAGGGCAACGTCATGGCCGGCTGGAGCGTCGCGTTCGATGCACTTGCAGCCAAGGCAATCAAGCAGGGCGATGTCGATCCGGATGCAGACCCGAACACCATCGGATCTCTCGTACTCGAGATCCTTACCGGAGTGCACATGGTCGCCGTCGCTACCGGCACCACCGAGGAGTTGCCATCGCGCTTGGAGCGCCTGTGGTACTACCTGCTTCCCTCGCTCGTCACGGCAGGCAAGCTCGACTACTTCCGTGAATTTGCCGCACGACGGGTCATCCGGCACTAGCCTCCTCGGCTCGGAGGGCCTGCCCAGCCGTCGCCGGGTCGGTCTGCTCCCATAGAATTGGCCGCGACCGCCGGTTTGCTCGGTTCGCCATCGTCTTGGTGCACTTTCGAACCGGGTTGCCGTCGTGTCGACCCTTGTTCAGGAGCCCTGCTGTTGTCTTCCGATCTTTCGCTTCACCTGTCGGGCGTCGTGCGCGTCGCTTTGGCAGATTCCGCATTGATGTCCGTGAGCGAGGCCGTTGGAACTGCGGAATACACGCTCGTGGCGCCGAACTCCTCGCGCCCGTTCGTCGCTGCCGCGATAGCGCAGCAGGCGCAGGTGCTCGTCGTCACCGCGACGGGGCGTGAAGCCGACGACCTCACCGCTGAACTCGGCCAGATGTTCGGGGACTCGGTGGCGCAGTTTCCGTCATGGGAGACCTTGCCGCACGAGCGGCTCTCTCCGAGCGCGGACACCGTCGGCCGCAGACTCGAAGTGCTGCGTCGGCTCGCGCGGCCGGACGATCAGGACTACGGCCCACCCCTTCAGGTGATCGTCACCACGGTGCGATCGCTCGTTCAGCCGATGGCCCCCGGGCTCGGCGAGATCGAGCCGATCGGATTGAAGGTAGGCGTCGAGATCGATTTCGACGGCCTGATCCACCGACTCGTCGAGTTGGCATACACGCGCGTAGACATGGTCGGCAAACGAGGCGAATTCGCCGTCCGTGGTGGCATCCTGGATATCTTCTCTCCGACGGCCGATCATCCGGTGCGTGTCGAGTTCTGGGGTGACGAGGTCACCGAACTCCGCGCGTTCTCCGTTGCCGATCAGCGTTCCCTGCCCGACGTCGTCGTCGAATCGGTCATCGCACCACCGTGCCGTGAACTGATTCTCACTCAGGATGTTCGCGATCGTGCGGCAGCGCTCGCCGGTGACAATCAGGCCGACGCGGCGCTGGTGGAGATGTTGGACAAAATGTCTGCCGGGGTGCCGGTGGAGGGCATGGAAGCGTTGCTTCCGCTGCTGCAACCGGGCGAGCTGGAGTTACTGGCCGATGTGCTGCCGGAGGGTGCGCATGTCCTGCTGTGCGATCCAGAGCGAATCCGTACACGTGCAACAGATCTGGTGCGTACCGGTCAAGAATTCCTCGAAGCGTCATGGACGGCGGCGTCCGTGGGTGGACCGGCGCCGCTCGATACCTCGACCGTGGACACCGCCAGCCTGGGCGGGACGACTCTCGACCTCGGGGCGTCCGCGTACCGTTCGCTACGCCAGATCCGCGAGTCCGCGCAGGCACTCGGGCGGCCGTGGTGGACCATCAGCCCATTGGCTTCGGGCAGCGAGGCCGAGGTCGAGTTGGCTGTCGAGACGGTTCCTGAGGTCCGAGGCTCCGAGGAGTTGCTCACCGGACTCTTTGCGATGCTTCGCGGGCATGTCTCCACGGGTGGTCGCGCTGTCATTGCCGTCGCGGGCGCGGGAACCGCAACGCGCATCATCGAGCGGCTCGGCGATGCCGAAGTGCCTGCTGTCGCAATCGATTCGGGCTCCGAGCCGTTGCCCGACGTCGTGAGCGTCCTGTGCGCCTCGCTCCACGCCGGATTGATCCTTCCCGATGCGAAGCTGGTGATCGTCACCGAAAGCGACCTGACGGGTAACCGCGTTGCCGCCGCCGAGGGCCGAAAACTACCGGCCAAGAGGCGAAATCAGGTCGATCCACTTGCGTTGAAGGCCGGCGACAGCGTCGTGCACGATCAACACGGTATCGGCCGGTTCGTCGAAATGGTCGAGCGGACCATCGGTGGAGCTCGCCGCGAATACCTCGTCGTGGAATATGCACCCAGCAAGAGAGGGCACCCGGGGGATCGATTGTTCGTGCCGATGGATTCCCTGGATCAGCTCTCCCGCTACGTCGGCGGGGAAATGCCGTCGCTGAGCAAGCTCGGTGGTTCGGACTGGTCGAACACGAAACGCAAGGCGCGCAAGGCTGTTCGCGAGATCGCCGGAGAGCTCGTGCAGCTGTATGCGGCCCGTCAGGCGGCGCCGGGCCACGCTTTCGGCCCGGATACTCCATGGCAGCGCGAAATGGAGGACGCGTTCGCGTTTACCGAGACGATGGACCAGATGACGGCCATCACCGACGTCAAGGCGGACATGGAGAAGCCGGTTCCGATGGACCGTGTCATCCTCGGCGACGTCGGTTACGGCAAAACCGAGATCGCCGTTCGTGCCGCCTTCAAAGCCGTCCAAGACGGTAAGCAGGTTGCCATCCTCGTGCCGACAACCCTTCTGGCGCAACAACATCTGCAGACCTTCACCGAGCGCATGGCGGCCTTCCCGGTGACGGTCAAAGGGCTCTCGCGTTTCACCCACGGCTCGGACTCGAAGCTGGTCATGGCCGGGCTCGCCGACGGGACGGTCGATATCGTCGTCGGTACGCACCGGTTGCTGCAGACCGGGGTGGCGTGGAAAGACTTGGGGCTGGTCATCGTCGACGAGGAACAGCGATTCGGCGTCGAGCACAAAGAGCACATCAAGTCCCTGCGTACACACGTGGACGTCCTGACCATGTCGGCGACACCGATTCCTCGTACTTTGGAGATGAGCCTCGCCGGCATTCGCGAGATGTCGACGATCTTGACTCCGCCGGAAGAGCGTCACCCGGTACTTACCTACGTGGGTGCCTACAACGACAAGCAGGTGGCCGCGGCCATCAGGCGTGAACTGCTGCGCGACGGTCAGGTCTTCTTCGTGCACAACCGAGTCAGCTCGATCGGCAAGGCAGCCAAGAATATTCGTGATCTGGTACCGGAGGCTCGGGTGTCCATAGCGCACGGTCAGATGAACGAGGAAACCCTCGAGCGGACCGTGCAAGGGTTCTGGGAGCGCGAAACCGACGTACTCGTCTGTACCACCATCATCGAGACCGGCCTCGACATTTCGAACGCAAACACGCTGATCGTCGAACGTAGTGATTCACTGGGGCTTTCGCAGTTGCACCAGCTACGTGGTCGAGTCGGGCGTAGTCGCGAACGCGGCTACGCGTACTTCCTGTATCCGCCCGAGAAGCCGCTCACAGAGACGGCGTACGACCGTCTGTCCACCATCTCGCAGAACTCCGACCTCGGTGCCGGTATGGCGGTGGCGATGAAGGACCTCGAAATTCGCGGTGCCGGTAACGTTCTCGGAGCCGAACAGTCCGGCCATGTGGCAGGCGTCGGTTTCGATCTGTACGTCAGATTGGTCGGTGAAGCTGTCGAGGCTTATCGGGCAGCCGCCGACGGGAAGCCCATCACCACCGACGAGGCACCCAAGGAAGTTCGGATCGACCTACCCGTCGATGCCAACATTCCGCCGGACTATGTCACCAGTGATCGGCTGCGCCTCGAGGCTTATCGAAAGTTGGCCGCTGCCGCGGATCCCGACGCCATCAATGCCGTCATCGAGGAGTTGGTGGACCGCTACGGCCCGCTACCCGAGGAGGTCGGCAGGCTCGTCTCCGTCGCGAAGCTGCGGCTGATCGCCAAGGAATACAACCTCACCGACGTCAATGTCGCTGGAACACAGGTCAAGTTGGCGCCGATGGATCTCCCCGATTCCAAGCAGATCCGGCTCAAGCGTCTTTACCCGAGCGCGCAGTACCGCGCGACCACCGGTGTCGTGCAGTTGCCACTACCGCGCGTCGAAGGTGGGGGAGTCGGAGCGGCGAGGGTTCGTGACGTCGAATTGGTGCAGTTCATTGCCGACCTGATCCTTTCGCTCGACAGTAAGCCGTCTCGATCGGTTCTGTTGGAGCACACTGTGGGGGTGTGATGACGGTAGTTCTGCTCGACCCGGCCCGGCCCAGTCAAGTTCCCGCAGAAGCCGTCGAATTCCTCAGTGGGATAGTCGAATTCACTGAGGAAGTGCCCGTCGGCATTCGGTGGCTGTTCGCCGGAACGGCACGTGCCGAAAATTCCAGCGGCGTGCTCGTCAGTACCGACCCACTCAATGGTGATGTCCTCGAGCGTATTCGGCGCGGTGACCGAGTCATCGCCTCCCCGAAACTACCCGGTGACGATCTCATCGCAGCTGTCGTACTGATGGATCGACTCCGAACGATCGGGGGCTGGGAAGCGCAACAGACGCATGCCTCGCTGAGCGGCTACCTCCTCGAGGAAACCTACGAGTTGCTCGACGCGATTCACAGTGGGAACCTCATCGATCTGAAGGAAGAACTGGGCGATCTTCTACTGCAGGTCTTGTTTCATTCGAGGATCGCTCAGGACGCAGAACACGGCGGATTCGACGTCGACGATGTCGCTGCCGGTCTGGTCGCGAAGCTGACACACCGCACGCCCCACCTGACCGACGGCTCGACGGGACCCATCGACGTCGCGACCCAGGAAAGAGCGTGGGAGGAACGCAAGGCGGCAGAGAAGGCGCGCGGGTCATGCCTCGACGGCATCGCGATGGCTCAGCCCGCACTTGCATTGACGCAAAAGATCATTGCTCGCGCATCCAAGGCAGGTCTGCCGGACGAGCTGGTGCCCGACGATTTGCGAACAGTGCACATCGGCCTCGATCACAGCAGTGGGGGCGAGAGTGCGGAAGATCTGCTCCGCCGTCGGGTGTTGGAGTTCGCCGAGCGCATCCGTTGTGCCGAAGTGTTGGCCAAGGATCGCGGGGCGGTCCCAGGGCAGCTCTCCGCGATCGAGTGGATCGAGAATTGGGGTCTGCGGGCGTAATTTTGCCCCGCACTCCCAGCTTGAATGGCGCACTCGAGCTATTTGATCGTATGAATGTGCCATTCAAGCGATTACGCGAACAGCGTGGAACCCCAGTACTCCGATTCCCCGAGCCCCGGTGGGCACGCGAACACCGCGGAGCCGACGTGCTGGATGTACTCGTTGAGTAGGTCCGTTCGCGCCAGTGCGAGTTGCAGAGGCACGAACTGGGTCAACGGGTCACGGCAATACGCGATGAAGAACAGTCCGGCGTCGAGGTGCCCGAAACCGTCCGAGCCGTCGGTGAAGTTGTAGCCGCGCCTCAGGATTTGAATGCCGCCGAGCTCTTCTTTGGACGCTAGCCGGACGTGTGCGTCGGCGTCGATGAGGGGGCCGTCGGGACCCTTCGAATCGAGATCGAGCGCATCGAATTCGTCGGTCAGGCCCAGTGGTGCGCCGGTTCCCTTGCTACGCCCGATGACTCGCTCTTGCTCTTTGAGCGTCGTGCGGTCCCAGGACTCGATGAGCATACGGATTCTTCGTGCAACGAGGTACGAGCCGCCACCCATCCACTCCTGGTCATCGGCGGGATGTACCCAGACGTTCTCGTCCAGCATCTGCGGATCCTCGGCCTTGAGGTTGGCGGTTCCGTCTTTGAAGCCGAACAGGTTTCGAGGTGTCGCCTGAGTTGTCGACGTGGACGAGGTGCGTCCGAATCCGAGTTGCGACCACTTGACGGACACCGTCCCGAATCCGACGCGAGCCAAGTTACGAATGGCGTGCACGGCAACCTGCGGATCGTTGGCGCATGCCTGAATACACAGGTCGCCGCCCGATCGCGCAGGATCGAGGTTGTCGGCGGGGAAGTGTTGGAGATCGGCCAACGACGCGGGCTTTTTGTCTTCGAGACCGAAACGATCGAACAAACCCGGACCGAATCCGATGGTCAAGGTCAGTGATGAGGCCGCGAGCCCGAGGGCTTCGCCGGTGTCGGACGGCGGCTTGTACTCGCCTGCCCCGACGGCGCCGTCCTCGAACGTCTCTTCGCCCCTGGTCAGTCGCTCGGCCATATCCGTCCACTTGCGGAGCAGAGCGACGAAATTCTCGCGCGAGTCGGTGGTGATGTCGAATGCGACGAAGTGCATGCGGTCCTGTGCGGGCGTGACGACGCCCGCCTGATGGGCACCGCGAAAGTCGACGACGTCGGATGCCGTGGACTCGGAGCCGGTGGCTGTGGCGTTGCCTGCGATGGCTCCGACACCGACAAGCGCGGCCCCAGCCCCGACGGCACCGAAGAGACGCCGTCGGGAGAAGCCGGTGGCGGACGAACCTTTGCTATTACTCTCCTGCGACGACACTCTGTACCTGACTTACTTCGGCGGACAGTGCATCGATCTTGTTCGAAAGTTCTTGGCGCTGTGGTTCGGTCACGGTGTCGTAGAACACGAAGCCGTCGCCGACGCGGTACTTGGCGAGTTCGGCGTCGAGTTCGGCGAAGCGAGTGTCGATCGATGTTCCCAGTTCGGGTTCACGCTCGTCGATGATCGGACGCACTGCGGAGATCGCGGCCTGTGCGCCGTCGACGTTGGCCTGGAAGTCCCAGAGGTCGGTGTGCGAGAAGAAGTCCTCTTCGCCGCTGATCTTGGTCTTGGCGACCTCGTCGAGCAGACCCTGTGCGCCACCGGCGACCTGGATCGGGTCGACGGTGAAGTCGTCGGCCTTGACCTTCTCGGCGAGTTCGTCGATGTTGGCCTGAAGCTGATCGGCCATCGCGTTCGTGTCCGGCTGCAACCCCTGCGCCCACAGATCCTTCTCGATGCGATGGAAGCCGGTCCATTCCGCGCCCGGCTCGACGTCGGGCTCGCGGAGGTCGATGCGGGGGTCGAGGTCGTCCGGGAAGCTCTCGGCGACGGGCTCGATGCGCTCGTAATAGCTACGCGCGATGGGGAATCGAGCCTTGGCACCCTCGACATCGCCGGCCTTGACAGCTGCCACGAAGCTCGCCGTCGTCTCCTGCAATGCATCGATCTGGCTGACAACGTAGCGCTTGTACCCCGATGCTGCTTCGGTGAGCAGTCCGTCTTCGTCGGCTTGGCGAACTGCGTCACCGCTGACGACGAAGTCTGCGCGGACGCCGTCACCGACCATGCCTGCCTTACATGCAGTTTGGTAGGTGCCAGGGTCGGGTAGTGCGACGATGAGCTGACGTGTCAGGCCCGGGCCGATGTTCTCGACCTCGCCCATGACTCGGTCGCCTTCGCCGTAGACATAGAACTCGGTGACCTTGCTGCCGTTGTTCGTGATCTGGAAAGTGGAGTTTCCAGTGGTAGCTTCGGAGGCGCCGATGTCACATCCGCTGTCGGTCGCGGTAACCGTGATGTCCCCGTCGCTCGCCTCGGAGGACGACTTTTCGGTACAACCGGCCAGAGCCAGCGGAAGAACCGCAACCGCTGCCAGAGCGTAGGTGGTACGACGCATTTTCTTCAGTGCCTTTCGGAAGCGTGGAGAACAGGCTCTGGTGTCGCAGGGACGCGCACCGGCCGGAGAAACAGGAACAGAACGACGACGAGATATACCAACCAACCGACGGCCTGTAGGACTGTCGGCTCGGGTCGGAAGTTGAAGATGCCTGCGAGCACGGTGCCGTACCAGCTCGAGGCGTCGTAGTGCGTGGTGATGTCGAATGCCACCGAAGATCCACCTGGAAGCAATCCGCCGATCTGCAGGGCGCGTATCCCGTAGGCAAGAATCCCCGCGGCGACGACGATGAGGAAGATGCCGGTGTACTTGAAGAACACGGCGAAGTTGATCCGAATCGCACCGAAGTACAGGAACACCGTCAGGACGGCCGCGGTGACGATACCCACGAGGAGTCCGAGCAACGGCCACAAGCTGCCATTGGTGTTCTCGGCGTATCCGACCATGAGCAGCGCGGTTTCGATTCCTTCGCGCCCGACGGCGAAGAAGGCCAGTGTCAGAACGGCAATCGGACCGACGGTCAGTGCACGTTCCATTCCGCCCTTCAGTTCGCCGGAGATGTCCTTGGCCGCTGTACGCATCCACAGGACCATCGCCGTGACAATGGCGACAGCGACGAGGGAAGCAAGCCCGGCGATGATCTCGGCGGTGAGACCGGTGACCGTCGATGTGCCGTAGTGAATGACGAAGAACACGACCGCAACCATGGCGACCGCGGCGCCGACGCCGAGACATACCCATTTGAGTGCATCACGGCGATCGGCCTTGACGAGGAAGGCCACGAGGATCATCACGACGATCCCGGTTTCGAGCCCTTCGCGCAGTCCGATCAGTCCGCTGCCGAACATCTGGGTTGCGATCGACGGCGCAGTTCCGGCGGCAGCGAGTACGGACACGGGTGACCTTCCCTGGAATGGCACTAAGTTCGGTACGCCTGCCCTTCCGTAGGATAGGCGACCCTCATCTACAACTATTACAGCAACATACACCTTGATGGCCAGAGCAAAAACACCAGAAACGAGCTCCTGGATAGAGCTTTAGGTTTCTATTACCTTCGATGTGCAGGATGGGTGGTGTGAACCATCGACCCCGCCGAGCCGCGATCATGCTGTCCACAGCCGTGGCAGTGGCGATCATGGCCAGCGCATGCGGTTCCTCCGAACCTCCGCGAGTCATTCCCGAGGGCATACCGCCCGGCCCAGGAGCTCCGGTACCGGACATCGACTTCAACGCTCCCGGACGCACCGCAGATCTATTGCTTGCGTGGGCTACCCCGCAGTCGGATGCGCTGAGTATCTCCGGACCGGCGCTCGCGGCCTACGCGCACGCTGCCGCGGTCATGTCCGCCACGGCACCGGACTGCGGGATCGCCTGGACCACTCTCGCCGGCATCGGATTCATCGAGAGCCGACACGGTACTTACCAAGGCTCTGCCGTCGCGCAGGATGGCACCGTTGCACCGACCATTCGTGGAATCCCTCTCGACGGTGCGCCCGGCATCGCCGAAATTCCGGATACCGACGGCGGCGCCCTCGACGGCGACGACATCTACGACCGCGCCATGGGCCCGATGCAGTTCATTCCTGAAACATGGAAGAAGTGGGGTGTCGACGCCAACGGTGACGGTGTCCCGAATCCGGACAACCTGGACGACGCGTCCCTGACCGCCGCCCGATACCTGTGCGCGCGTGGTGGCGACTTGCGCACCGCGGAAGGGTGGGAGCGGGCCCTGATGGCGTACAACCAGTCGGGCGTCTATCTCCGTGATGTCCGCGATGCTGCCGCGGCCTATTCGGTGGGAGTCGGCGCCTAGCTACCTGTCGCATGCGGGTAGGTGAGCGAAGCGGCTAGTCTGACACACGGCACATTCCGCAACTCGGTCGTGGCGTCGTACACAGCGGCGTTGGCGGTCCCCGTTCCTAGGAGAAGCATTCGTGGCCATCATTGAGCAGGTCGGAGCTCGCGAGATCCTCGACTCCCGTGGCAACCCCACGGTCGAGGTCGAGGTCGCATTGGACGACGGAACCCTTTGCCGTGCGTCAGTTCCCTCCGGTGCATCCACCGGCGAGCACGAGGCCGTCGAGCTTCGTGACGGCGGCGAGCGGTACGGCGGCAAAGGCGTAGAGAAGGCCGTCAACGCTGTCCTCGACGAGATCGCGCCTGCCGTCATCGGCCTCGACGCCATCGAGCAGCGCACCATCGATCAGGCCCTGCTGGATCTCGACGGCACCCCGGACAAGTCCCGACTCGGCGCCAACTCGCTACTGGGTGTCTCACTCGCTGTCGCGAAGGCTGCTGCAGAGTCTGCGGGCCTCGAGCTGTTCCGTTACCTCGGTGGACCGAACGCATACATACTTCCCGTCCCGATGATGAACATCATCAATGGCGGCGCGCATGCGGACAGTGGCGTCGACGTCCAAGAGTTCATGATCGCTCCGATCGGTGCACCGACGTTCAAGGAATCCCTGCGTTGGGGCGCCGAGGTCTACCACGCGCTCAAGTCGGTTCTCAAGGCCAAGGGCCTGTCCACGGGACTGGGCGACGAGGGCGGATTCGCACCTGACCTCGCCGGCACCAGAGAAGCACTCGACCTCATCCTCGAAGCGATCAGCAAGACCGGTCTTGTGCCGGGACGCGATATCGGGTTGGCTCTCGACGTTGCGGCCACCGAGTTCTACACCGCGGGCACCGGCTACGCCTTCGAGCGTGACACCAAGACCGCCGAGCAGCTTTCGGCGTTCTACGGCGAACTCGTCGACGCTTACCCGCTCGTGTCCATCGAGGATCCGCTGGACGAGAACGACTGGGACGGCTGGGTTGCACTCACTGAATCCATCGGAGACAAGGTGCAGCTCGTCGGCGACGATCTCTTCGTCACCAACCCCGAGCGTCTGGAAGACGGCATCGTTCGCGGCGCCGCCAACGCACTGTTGGTCAAGGTCAACCAGATCGGCACCCTCACCGAGACCCTCGACGCAGTCGAGCTGGCGCATCGCAACGGTTACAAGACCATGATGAGTCATCGCAGCGGCGAAACCGAGGACACCATCATCGCTGACCTGGCAGTTGCCGTCGGCAGTGGTCAGATCAAGACTGGCGCACCCGCTCGAAGCGAGCGAGTCGCCAAGTACAACCAGTTGCTGAGAATCGAAGAAGCTCTCGGCGACGCGGCGCGTTACGCGGGCGAGCTGGCCTTCCCCCGGTTCAATTACGAGGGATAGTTTTCTTACGCAAGCGTTGAAGGTGGGTCATGGCGGCAGGACGAGGTAGACCGGGGACTAGTCCAGGTGGGCGTGATCCTCGGCCTCGCGGCCGCTCGGCTTCGCCTCGTAACCGGCAGACCGACGCTGCGCGCGAAGACGCGCGCAGCACCGGTCAGCTGCCTCCCGAGCCGTCCGATCACGCACGCGATGCCGTCGTGGCGGGCCGGGCAGCGCCGCGACGTGTCGGTGTCCAGGCGTCGACGCGCCCTGATCGGGGTTTTTTCGGGCTGTCCACCGGTCGCGCCGTGATCCTGGCGGTCGTGGTGTGTGCGTTGGCGTTGACTCTCGCGATGCCGCTGCGGACGTACTTTTCGCAGCGGGCCGAGCTTGCTTCGGTCCTCGCGGAACGTCATGGCCTCGAAGACGACGTCAAAAATCTCGAACGCGAGAAGTCGCAACTGAACGAACCAGCACGCATCGACGCCGAGGCACGCAGTCGGCTGCGATGGGTGATGCCGGGGGAGACGCCCTATCAGGTGCAGCTTCCCGGTGACATGGCGAAGTCCGACGCCGAAGCGAAATCGATCGAACAATCCGAGGGCCCGTGGTATCGGGATCTTTGGGAATCAGCAGTGCAGCCGCAGCAGAGCGACGAGCCGGAGCAGCAACCACTGCCCGCACTCGCCCCTGCGCCTGCACAGGTACTAGAAGGAGGACCTGTCGGGTGACCGATGCAGAAGAATCGGCAGTCCCGCCGGAGGATCTCGACGCGGTTGCGACCCAGCTGGGGCGTGAGCCTCGCGGGGTACTCGAGATCGCCTACCGATCCCCGGACGGCAGGCCCGGTGTGGTGAAAACCGCACCCAAACTCCCCGACGGCACGCCCTTCCCGACCCTGTACTACCTGACCGATCCGCGGCTCACCGCGGAGGCGAGCAGGCAAGAATCTGCAGGTGTCATGCGTGAGATGACCGAAAGGCTGGGGACCGATACGGAGTTGGCAGCCGGATATCGGCGAGCCCACGAGTCCTACTTGGCCGAACGCAACGAGATCGAATCGTTGGGAACGGACTTCACCGGCGGAGGCATGCCGGACCGAGTGAAATGCCTGCACGTCCTCATCGCGCATTCGCTCGCCAAGGGCCCAGGTCTCAATCCACTCGGCGATGAGGCAGTTGCCCTCGCCGCCGAAAACCATATGCGCGGCAAGGCCATTCCAGCGGACTGGCCGACTGTCGCAGAACTTCGCGGGGAGACACAATGACCAGAGTTGCCGCCATCGATTGCGGAACCAACTCGATCCGGCTGCTCGTCGCCGACGTCAAGGACGGTGTCCTCACCGACGTCGCCCGTGAAATGC
Organism: Mycobacteriales bacterium; assembly: GCA_038198705.1. Lineage (GTDB taxonomy): Bacteria > Actinomycetota > Actinomycetes > Mycobacteriales > Mycobacteriaceae > Rhodococcoides. The sequence goes on along the minus strand of JBBPZN010000105.1, from coordinate 2,772 downwards.
GCATCGTGAGGCTAGGCCAAGGCGTCGACGCGACTGGAGCGTTTGCGCCCGAAGCCATCGAACGAACCCGAGAAGCCTTGCAGGAGTACGCCGGAATCATTCGCGAGTGCGGTGTGTCGGCACTACGCATGGTGGCCACCTCTGCCACGCGCGACGCGTCGAACCGCGAGGACTTCTTCGCGATGACGCGCGAAATACTCGATCCGATCGTCGCGGGCTCGGTCGCCGAGGTCATCACCGGTGACGAGGAAGCCAGACTGTCCTTTGCCGGAGCCGTCGGTGAACTCAATGCTGCCGGTGCACCTTTCCTGGTCGTCGACCTCGGAGGTGGCTCCACCGAGCTGGTACTAGGCGACAACAAGGGCGTCAAGGCCGCGTTCTCGGCGAACATCGGCTGTGTGCGGCTGACCGAGCGGTTCCTGCACAGTGATCCGCCCACCACAGACGAGATCGCCAGTGCCCGTGAATATGTGCGTGCAAGGCTGGAAGAAGCCTTCGAGGAAGTGTCGATCGGAAACGCAACCAGCTGGGTCGGCGTCGCGGGCACCATGACCACCATCGCCGCCATTGCCTCCGGACTCACGGAATACGACGCCGAGAAGGTGCACCTCACCCGGGTGCCGTTCGCTGACCTGTTCGAGGTCTGCGACCGGCTGGTCAACATGACGCGTGCAGAACGAAGCGAGCTGGGCCCCATGCATCCAGGGCGGGTCGACGTCATCGGCGGTGGCTCGATCGTCTGCAGCGTCTTGGCCGAGGAATTCGAGCGACGCGGAGCCGTCAGCACACTGATCGTCAGTGAGCACGACATCCTCGACGGGATTGCCCTCTCGGTGAAGGTCTAGGCAGGTAGACCTGCTCGGTGGTGCGGGTATTTTTCCGTGTTGCGGTTCGGTCGGATGACTTTGCAGTAGTTCATCTTCCATCTTCAGCTGTGAAGAGAATCCGCAATCCTGGCGCCGGTGATTCCAAGGTGGGTACAGCCTTATAAGATGATCGACGCGGACCTGCACGTCCGCGGTGGCCCCTATAGCCCAATTGGCAGAGGCAACGGACTTAAAATCCGTACAGTGTCGGTTCGAGTCCGACTGGGGGCACCATGTTTCCGCAGGTCAGCGGTCGATCGATCGGGCTTGGGTCGCGCCTCAACTTTCGCAGGGCCGTGAAAAGGCCGTGACGTGCGGCACTGGTCAGGGACGCGGCCCGGTGGGACTGAAGCCGCGCTCAAGGGAGAGGTCCCACAGGTAGCGGTTGTACTCTTGCACCCAGTGGTAGAAGAGAGCTAGGTAATGGTTAATTTCCGTCTTTTCACCGCCCCGCATAACGCAGACGTGGGAAGCCGCGAGCAGGCCGCATTGAGTCGCGAACAAGGCATGTCGCCACGCATCTTCCCGTCGTTTCGCATGCCCCATCTGCGCAGCTTGGAACACGCCGGTTAGCGTAACGGCACTGCCGTGTGCGATAACCGGACAAGCTGTCGTACTCCGATTTTCCCATATCGGGGGACAGTGAAGCGACTAGCGCGCTGTAATTCGGTAGCTTGACCTTTGGCAGTCGTCGTCGGCTCTTCCAGTCGTTCATCCCTCTGGCCAGTTCGACAAGACTGGGGTCTGCGTCGGGCCTGTTCGCCCCAGAGTCTTTGAAGCCCTCTTCAAGAAGGTTCGCAAACTTCGCTACTCGTACCTCTGGTGAATCCTCCGCACTAGATAGGTATTTGCAGCGGCTTGCATACTCCGCTGCAGATCGCGCCAGCACTGCTGGAGACACCACCATAGGCTCTTCAAGCGCCAGGATTTTTCCGATGCTGTAAACAAAATCACCGGCACCAATGAGATACGACCGCGACAAAATGTGAGCGCTCAGGAGTGGATCGGGCATCGTGCCGCTCCCGTGGATTAGGTCGAAGCTACCGATATCCGTGACGGTCGGCTCACGATGGTCGAGTCCGCCTGTCTCCCTCATGACCAACGACGTGGCGTTGCATAGTGTGCCTGCTTCGGACAGCGGCGGAAGGGTGGCCATGCGGCAACGTTAGCGTTCTCTTCGATGCCGCGCGCGTCCCCGGGTCTTAGCCTCAGAACTGATATACCTCCTGCTAGCATCTAAAAAATGTCTGACATCGACAAATTGGCAGATGGTTCACTCGGTTATTTCTGGACCAATTTGGGCGATGAGTTGGACATTGAGACGGCGTTGTCGGGATACGTGAGGCGTCGAGACGACAACCTGTTCCACGTCTCGTCCTTGACTACTCATTTGCAGTTGGATCGGATGATGGCGGGCGGGGCCGAAGAGATGCAAATTCCTGCCTCGGTGTTTGGGATGACTAATGTTTCGGGTGCCTTATTCTTTGACTCCGCGGGCGTGTCGCAGTCGAATATCATGGGCGCAACTCGTGCATCCACCGAAACGTACAGAGCGCGTGGTGTAGTGACTGGTCTCAGTTTGGATGAGTGTATATCTGACAAATTCGAAAAGGTGACACTGGCCTTTCCCGGCGTACTATCGTGGTCTGGACTTAGGACCCTCTCCGAAGATGTTGACAATGTAGATGGAAAACCGGTGTCATACCAGGCAAAGATCAGGAAGTCTGTAAACCTCGAAGTGCCACTCGGGCGGAGGATGAAACTGAGCCTCGATCTTTCTTCGGGTTGACATGCTGACCTGAGCGGTTCGAGATTGTTGTTTCGAGGCGGGCATCGTGCTTTCGGGCATGAAAACCTGACCGATGTCGCTCGGGTGATCGCCGGGTTCCACGGACCGGGGCGGGTT
>JBBPZN010000104.1:0-17316 GCA_038198705.1 Mycobacteriales bacterium | reverse complement strand
GACTTCTCGGCGCGAACCGCGTCGAGCAGCCCCGGAAGACGCGCAGTTTCGACCTGGTCGTAGAAGCTGATCACCTTGCCGGTGATGGTCACCCCGAGCGAACTCGCCAGCTGTTTGGTTCTCCTGGTGTCTTCTGCTGCGACGACGTCGGCCGTGGCCAGTGCGTCGCGCAGTCGCTGGGACGCATCACCCACGTCGCCCATGGGTGTTGCGGCAAGGATCAGCATGCCCCCATCATCCCCCACACCGACCTTCTCGCATTCCGCTGCGCCGCCTACGATCGGCATGTGACCCTGTCGACCGATGCGCGCCCCGTCGTCAGTCCCGGGCCCACCATTGTGGCGGCCGACTATTATCGCGATACCGATCGGCGACGCGGGTGGATCGTCACTCTCGTTCTCACTGCCATCGCCGCCATCACCCGTTTCGCGATTCTGCGTTACCCCACCGATGCCGGCACACCGGTCTTCGACGAGAAGCATTACGCCCCGCAAGGATGGCAGGTGCTCACCGGCGGTGGGGTCGAGGACAACCCCGCTTACGGACTCGTGGTGCATCCGCCCGTAGGCAAGCAATTGATCGCGGCCGGGGAAGCACTGTTCGGCTACAACGGTTGGGGTTGGCGGTTCTCGGCAGCCCTGTTCGGAACTCTGTTGGTACTGATCGTGATTCGGATCGTACGGCGGATGGCGCGGTCGACGCTGGTGGGAGCGATCGCCGGCGTCCTACTGATCGCCGACGGCGTCACATTCGTCTCCTCACGCATCGGCATGCTCGATATCTTCCTGGCGTTCTTCGTCACCGCGGCTCTGGGTTGCCTGGTGGTCGATCGAGACGACGTCCGTGAACGTATGGCAAAAGTACGAAGCGAAGGACGTATCAAGGCAAGCGAATTCGGGCCGAGGCTCGGTGTCCGCTGGTGGCGTTTCGGCGCCGGAATCATGCTCGGTCTCGCCTGCGGAACCAAGTGGTCCGGGATGTACTTCATCGCGTTCTTCGGACTGTTGTGCGTCGGATTCGACGTCGCGGCCCGGCGCTCGAACGGAGTATCGCGGCCTTGGGTCGGTACGGCAGTTCGAGACATCGGACCGTCACTGTACGCCCTCGTGGTAGTGCCGTTGATCGTCTACTTGTGCGCGTACTCAGGGTGGTTCGCCAGCGAAACCGGAGTCGATCGCCATGCCGTCGGGAATCAGATCGGTACGGGCGGGCTGTTCTCGTTCGTCCCGGATGCACTGCGCTCACTGTGGTACTACAGCGGCAAAGTTCTGACCTTCCACGAGGGTCTCACCAATTCTGTGGGCAACCGTCACCCGTGGGAATCGAAGCCGTGGACGTGGCCGATGGGCTTGCGTCCGATGCTGTACTACTTCGCCGACGGTGAGCAAGTGCAGGGCTGCTCGGCGTCGTCGTGCGTCAAGGCCATCATGCTGATCGGTACACCGGCCATGTGGTGGCTCGCGGTGCCGATGCTCGCGTGGGGCTTGTGGATGTTCCTGGTCCGGCGAGATTGGCGGTTCGCCGCAGTCGTCGTCGGGTACGCCGCAGGATTTCTGCCATGGTTCATCACGCTCGATCGACAGATGTACTACTTCTACGCAGTCGCGATGGCCCCGTTCATGGTGATGGGGTTCGCGTTGATACTCGGGCAGATCATCGGCCGCGCACGCGCATCCGCCGAACGTAGAGGCACGGGGCTACTACTGGTGTGCCTCTACGTCGGTCTGGTGGTTGTGAACTTCATTTGGTTGTGGCCGATTCTGACCGCGATGCCGATCTCACCGGAGCTGTGGCAGCAGCAACTTTGGCTGCCGAGTTGGCGCTAGCGGCGTTTGCGCATTTTCCTCAAGCTCGTCTTGCCTCCGGAGACCCCGTCGAGGCTGAATCGTCCGGCACCTACGGCCGCCAACAGTAGGGATCCGAGTCCGAGCGCTACTACCAGTTCGTAGCCACCCTCGCCGACGAAGACCCCCATGTCGTAGTGGACGAACAAGAATGCGCCCAGCATGTCGACGAAGAGCAGAATGCCGACGATGGGAGTGAAGATGCCGAGAACGAGTGCGACTCCGCCGATGAGTTCGACGAAGGTTGCGAAGTAGGCGGACAATTCGGGTAGCGGGACGCCCATGCCGTCGAAGGTGGCTTTCGTGGCGTCGAGACCGTTGGTGTTGAGTTTTTGCCATCCGTGGGCGATGAAGATGATGCCGAGACCGAGTCGGGCCATCAGCATTGCGACGTCACGGAAGATGTTCGAGTTCATATGTCAGTTCCTTCGGGGCGGCAGCGAGACACGGCAACTTTGACACGACCAGGTTGAAGCGTCAACTCGCAGCTAGTGCGATGTCCACGAGATCCCGAACGCGCTCGTCGGACAACCCCAGTGCCCGAAGTTCGGCCACGTACGCCATCGCTGCCCGGGCGGCATTGTCTTCGGTGGGATCACCTCCGGACGCAATGAATGTCCCGAGCCGGCCGCGAGCCTCGATGACTCCCTGATGCTCGAGTTCCCGGTACGCCTTCGCGACCGTGTGCGGCGCTATCGAAAGCTCCGCAGCCAATCCCCGGACCGTAGGAATCTTCGTCTCCGCGATCAATTCTCCGCTTCGCACCAGATCGAGAATTCCACTGCGGAGCTGCTCGTACAGTGGGGTTTTGGATGCTGGATCGAGGTGCACTCGCATATGAACCCTTTGCTCTCGTGCGCCTGCAGAACCAGGACAGTCAGAGGGCATCTTCCAGGCGTACCCCACCGGAAGTCAACATCAGGGTCTTCCCGATCGTCGACGGCGTTTCTATCAATGCTGCAATCACCTTTGCAACGTCGCCGCGCGGCACCGTTCCTCGCTCGAGTGGCGGCTCGCACAAGGCAATATGCGCCGTCGCGTCCTCGTCGGTCAATCCGCCGGGACGAAGGATGGTCCAGTCGAGTTTCGTTCTGGCCTTCAAATCCTCTTCGGCCGCCGTCTTGGCAGCCATGTACGCCTTCCAGCTGTCCTCGGCGTCTTCGGCTACCGGCTCACCTGCACCGAAGGAACTGATCTGCACGAACCGCTTCACTCCGGCCTTCTCTGCGGCGTCGGCCAGCAGCACCGACCCTGCTCGGTCCACCGAATCCTTTCTCGCGGCCCCTCCCGACCCACCCGATCCGGCAGCGAACACGGCCGCGTCGGCGCCGGCGAGAACTTCGGCTACCTCGTCGACTGTCGCAGTTTCCAGATCGAGCACTACGGGAAGTGCACCCAGTGCCTCCACCGCACTCTCGTGTTCGGGGTTGCGAATCAATGCGACCGCGCGGTCGCCATGCGCAGTGAGCACCTGGATCAGGTGCTGCGCGATCTTTCCGTGACCTCCAGCGATAACCACTCTTAGATCCGTCATGTCCAGTCGCCTACCCTGGTGGCAGAATCAACAAACATGGCTTCTACTGCGACTATTTACCACAACCCTCGCTGCAACACCTCTCGGACTGCGTTGAAGATCATCGAAGAATCCGGGCTGGAACCGACGATCGTGAAATACCTGGACACACCGCCGACGAAGGACGGTCTCCGCAAGCTTCTCGACGACGCCGGCCTCTCTGCGTCGCAAGCAATCCGCAAGCAGGAGCCGGTATACAAGGAACTCGACTTGGCCCACGCCTCCGAGGACGAACTCATCGCGGCGATGGTCGAGCACCCCATTCTCATCGAGCGACCGATCGTGGTGACGGACCAGGGAACGGTACTGGCGCGACCAGCGGAGAAGGTCCGCGAAGTTTTGTGATGCGCCGTTCCTCGGGTGCCGGGGACAGCACTCAGGCAGAGTGCTCGAGCGAATCCCGCGCCACGGGGCACGACATGCACCGCGGCCCGCCACGTCCGGAGCCCAATTCCGAACCACTGATCCGCAGTACCTCGATGCCTGACGCCTCCAGCCTGGCATTGGTCTCGACATTGCGCTCGTAGGCGACGACGACACCGGGGGCAAGGGCGAGGGTGTTGTTCCCGTCGTCCCATTGCTCGCGTTCGGCGGTGACATGGTCGAGTCCGGTGTCGATGACTCGGAGCTTGCCGATTCCCATCGCATCCGCGGCAGCCTCCAGAAACGGATCGGCGCCGCGGATGGAAACGCCCGCATCCTCTCGACGAATCGTGTACGCCGACAACGTGTTCTGAATGGCCGGATACATTACGACGGCATCGACGTCGACCATCGTGCATACGGTGTCCAGATGCATGGACGCACGCTCCTGCGCGATGGGAACGACCAGCACCGTGTGCGCCAAGTCATCCTCGATCAGGCTGCGAGCCAATGCTTCTGCACCGGCAGGAGTGGTGCGCTCCCCTACCCCGACGGCCACCACACCCGGGGCGAGCAACAGCACATCGCCTCCTTCGACCGGAGCCGTCCGCGATTCGTAGGCGCGCCGAATACCGAGGAACCTCGGATGGAACGCATAGATCAGATCGGTCAACGTCGTCTCGCGCAGACGAGCGGGCAACGCCAGGGATGTGATCGCGACGCGGTTACCGATCCAGAACGACGAGTCACGCGTGAACAGCAGATTCGGCAGCGGGTCGATGATGAAATCCGCTCCGTGATGCATCCGACGGACCAGTGACGCACCACTGAGTTCGGGGTCACCGCTTTCCGCTTCCAGAAGTTCGTCGAACGTCATACCTGCCATGAGGATCTGCGCCAACTCCGCGGCAGGGACCCCTCGCAGATGTGCGGAAAGGTCGTGCGCCAACGCGCGGCCGAGACGTCGCTCGTTCACCGCCGCCGAAATGCCCTGCATCCGCGCTGCTCCGCTCACCGTCATCGCCTCGGTGAGCAACGTCGCCAACAACAGCACTTCGACGTCGCGGCCGCGTAGCAGTTCCGCGAACGCGTCGTGCTCCTCCTGGGCACGGTCGACCCACGGGATGCCGTCGAACAGCAGTTGATCACTGTTGCGGGGAGTGAGGCGTCGCAACTCGTCGCCCGGGCGGTGAAGCATCACCGTACGTAGCGTTCCGACCTCGGAATCAGCGCCGAGTTCTGCAGTCATCGCTCAACCGTAATGCGCTGCGCGCAACCTTGGGTCATTCACCGAACCGCCGAACTACTTTCGAAGCAGTTTGCTGAACTGATCGTTGACCTTCTGCAACACGAACTCGTACGGTGGTGCGAACTTGCGCGCCCACCAGTAGGCGAACCGAATGTCGTTGGACGAGTACACCAGGTAGCGATTCTTCACGATGCCCGCCAGGATCGCCTCGGCCACCTTCTCCGGTTCGACGGCACGTGCCTCGAACCGATGTTGCAGCTTCTGCACTCGCGGATCGTCACGGTCGACGCCCGCGATGTCCACGGTGTCGACCAGGCCTGTCTTGACTCCACCTGGCACGACGAGACTTACTCCGATGCCGTGCCGCTTCAGGTCGTATCGGAGTACTTCGGATGCGCCGCGCAGACCGTACTTGCTCGCACTGTAGGCGGCATGCCACGGCAAGGGGATCAACCCGGCGGCCGAAGAGACGTTCACCAGGTGTCCACCCCGGCCGGCTTTCACCATCGGCGGCAGGAAGTTCTCGATGACATGGATCGGCCCCATCAGATTCACATCGATCATGGACTTCCAGTGCCGATGCTCGAGATTTTCCACGGTTCCCCACGCGGCAATTCCAGCGACATTCATGACGATGTCGAGGCTGCCGCCTTCTGCGTGGACTTCGTCTGCGAATGCGGTCACATCTTCGTACACCGAGATATCGAATGCTTTTGAGCGAGAGACCTTTCCACCTGCGACCCGGACGGCGTCGACGGTGCCGTCGAGACTTACGTCGTTGATGTCGGTGAGTACGAGTTCGGCACCGGCCGCACCGGCCGCGAGTGCTGTCGCACGGCCGATCCCGCTCCCTGCCCCGGTGATGAACGTCTTCTTACCGCGTAAATCGGTGATGCCCATGTCTTCTCCCCCACTCTCGGCGGCGTCCTGCTGTGCGTTCCTGACCGCACCTTACGCGTCGACCGAGTTGTCACGGGGAACACCGAGTTGTCACAGGAAACAAAACCGGAGGACACTGCCAGAGCAGACAAGACGAGGAGATGACCATGGCACTGGTGTCCCGAGGATTCCACGGAAAGCGTCGAGGCAACGACGGCCGCACCCCACCAGGTCAGCATCTGGTCGACGATTTCCCCGTTTTGGCCGTCGGTCCGACGCCCAGGGTGGACACGGACCACTGGCTGTTCACCATCTCCACCGAGATGGGCTCGAAGCATCAGTGGAGTTGGCAGCAAATGCGTGCGCTGCCGGAAGAGAAGCCGACAGTCGATATTCACTGTGTCACCAAGTGGTCGAAACTCGACACTCGGTGGCGTGGAATCTCGCTCGACACGCTTCTCGACGGTATCGAGACGCGGGCCACGCACGTCATGGCGCACAGCCACGACGGTTACACCACCAATCTCCCCCTGTCCGATCTGCGGGGCGGAAAAGCTTGGCTTGCATACACATTCGACGGCAAGCCGTTGTCTCCCGAACACGGAGGTCCAGCTCGACTCCTCGTGCCACACCTGTACTTCTGGAAGTCCGCGAAATGGATCGAGAAGTTGACGCTGCTCATGCGGGACGAACCGGGTTTCTGGGAGCGCAACGGATATCACGACTATGGCGACCCGTGGCAGGAACAGCGATACCAGGGAGATTGAGCGCACCATGAAGTGGCTCGTCGCAACACTTGTCGAGAAGATTGTCGAAACGAACACTGCCTGCACGCTGATCTTCGACGTCGACGGTTGGCCGGGACACCAGCCAGGTCAACACATCGACGTGCGTCTCACCGCCGAGGACGGGTACAGCGCACAACGAAGCTATTCTCTCGCCCAACCGAGCGACGGTGACCGAATTGCATTGACGGTTCAGACCGTCGCCGACGGAGAGGTCTCGCCCTACCTGACGTCCACGCTGGAGGTAGGCGAGCAGATCGAGATTCGCGGGCCGATCGGCGGCTGGTTCGTCTGGAACGAGGCCCGCCCGTCACCGGTCCTGCTGCTGGCAGGAGGGTCCGGAATCGTACCGCTGATGGCAATGACGCGGGCCTGCAGTCGCAGCGCGAGGAAGACCCCGTTCCGGTTGATCTATTCGGTCAGATCTCCGGTCGACCTGATCTACGACCGAGAGCTCCGCTCGCTGCCGGAGGGCATCGACGTCGGCTATCGCTTCACCCGTGAGGCGCCGCCAGAATACGACGGCCGAGTGGGCCGACTGACTGCGCAGGACCTGGCATCGGACGGGTGGCAGCCAGACTCCTCGCCAGACTGCTTTGTCTGCGGTCCTACCGGTTTCGTAGAGTCGGCTGCCGACATGCTCGTCGAAATGGGTCATCCGCCGTACCGGATCCGAACGGAACGGTTCGGTCCGACCTGAACCGGTGGCTCACAGGCGCCGCGACATCTCGTCGCGATACTCGTTTACCGTCTGCTCGATTCGCTCGGCATCCGCTTCGGCTCCGCGCCGACGTGCGTCGTCGGCGCGACTTTGCAGAGTACCGATTGCTTTCCGGAGCTCGGTGTCGGACATTACGCGATAACTCGTTGTGTGGCTCATATCACACAGTGTCCGCCCTGCACGGACCCTTAGCAAGCCTGCTCAGACGTGAGCTCTACGCGTTGGAGAATTCTTCGGACGGCACGAAACTCGACAGACTGCGCGCAGCGAACTCGCGGAAGTATCCGAGCTTGTTCGGCGGAACGAGGGACGGAAGCACGGTGTTCCAGACCTTCTCCATGCGGGACGGTGCACTCTCCAGTGCGGACTGAGCCTCGGACACCATCAAAACACCAGCGAGCATCTCGCATACGAGAAGCGAAGCGTTTCCGGAGTCGAGGTGATCGGCGACGTCACCGTGTTCGATCGCCCGATCGAAGAGATGCTCGAAGATGTTTCCCCAGGTGCAGAAAACACTGCCCCTTGCGGTTTCGGACCCGTCGATCTCCATCTGCAACCGATACATCACCCGGACCAGAGGATCGGAAGCCGCCAGCTCGAGCACGGAGTACGAAATTCCGATGACCGACTCGAGGGCAGGCGATCGACTGTCGACCAGACCCGCGCACGCTGTCGATACGCGCTCGTGACCCTCGTCGACAATGGCGCGGGCGAGTTCTTCCTTCGATGCGAAGTGGAAGTACAGGGCGCCCTTCGTGACGCCTGATTGCGCGGAAACCTGGCTCAGTGTCGCATTCGCGTGCCCGACATCGAGAAAAAGATCCGCTGCTGCACGAAGCGCGGCCGCGCGTGTCGCTTCCGCTCTCAGTTGCCTAACCATGATCGTTCACCCCTGCCCAGTTGCCTACCATGACACCTACGCTGTTCAGCGCGGACATCCGAGATCCAAGTGAATCCGCAGTCTCGAACTTCCTGAACCCGTATCTCGCAAAGTAATGCTTACCACAATTTGGTCCATAATGTGATTTCAGTTGACCGAATGCGCGAGAGATCACGAAATCAGATGACAACCGAGATAAAGAGTTCCACTTCGCCGGATTGTGTAACGACTTCGATATCTTCTTTGTATGCCCGAAATAGCATTCCGGATTCCGTTGCATCATCGACCTGGGCCCAGACATCTTCGATAGGGTCACGAAGATTGCCACTTGGAACGAACCTGGCGAACACTCCGCTCGGAACTCGCAAGAACACGTCCCCGACCGGCACATCGTTCGGCGACGAATACGGTAAACTGACCAGCGCGTTGTAGTCACCGAGTTCGTCTGGAACGAAGACGGTGCTGACCGCGACAGGATCAGCCGATCTGTCTCGAATGCGTTCTCGCAGAAAGCGAATCAGCTCGCTACCGCTGGATTCGAAACCTGGGACGGCAAGTGGGGCCACCAACCCGCCGAACAACTCCGCACCCCGCGCGGTCACGCTGTGCGTCATGCCGACAGCCTTGAAGAATCGAGCGGCAAGTACAGGTCGATTTTGTATGCGTGCGGGTAACACTCGTAGTCGCCGGTGTACAACCGCTTGATCTCACCCTGGTCTTCAGCGTGGTCGATCTGCTTCCACAACCGCGTCATGACGTCCGGGAAATGGCCAATCGCGGAGAACTTTGCATACTTCGCACGCGGCACTTTGGCCACGAGATGCCCCCGAGTCACTTGACTCAACGAAGAGCATCGATAACCGACTATTTGCGTGTTGTAAGAGCCGATACCGGGGGCATAATCTGTGTAAATGGATGCAAGCGGACCGGAGATTTCCTGCTTCAGGACAGAAGACCACGCATGATTCAGAGCCGGATCATCGAGCCTTCCCAGCGCCCGCTTCGGGCTACGCACCGGAAGACCGGCGACCCACGTTTCCTCGAGGTCGACAATCTCGAAAGTCATTCATTCTCCACATAGCTCTCAGTGCGCACGTTCGAGACTGCTGGGCCGGGCGGACGTTTCCCGGTAAACGCCGACAACTGACTCTGATCTCAACTTGTCAGCAAGACTACCGGTCGGAGACCTCTTTATTCGCACGACGCTCACCGGTCACTGCGAGCACCGCCCGGAAAGCACCCACTCAAAAGAAACAGCGGCCATTCTCCGGTTACCCGAAGAATGGCCGCTGCCGTGTTCATGCTGCCCTACATCTGGTGGAGCTGAGGGGAATCGAACCCCTGACCTTCTCGATGCGAACGAGACGCGCTACCAACTGCGCCACAGCCCCTGGTGCAGCGTTTCTCACTGCTGCGCAACCCTATCAAAAGGATCGGAGACCGTGGAACGTCAGGCCCCTGATGCCCGCCGGACACCATGACTCTCGCGCGCAGACTGCTGAAACGGCTCGTCGTAGTGATCGAGATGCTCGAACTCCGGGTCCTCGTCGTCGATTTCGAGCACTACGGCGCCGGGTCGACGCAGTCGCTGTGGAACGAGCCGGAGTTCTTCGTCGGTGCGTGATTCCACACCGAGACGTGAGCGACCCGCTCGGGTCATGCGCCGACGTCGGATCTCCTGCTCGATCTGGACCTGCCGACGCAGATAGTAGAGATATCCAGCAAGGGCTGCGACCGAAAAGGTGCATGCCCACCACAAGATCGGCGTCATGATGACCGCGAGAGCGCCGGTCGCGATGACGGCGAAGATCAACCCGAGTACTGCGCGCTGCCGGGAGGAGTATCGAGCGGCACTTGCAATCGCATCAGCTTCGGCGTCGAAGCCGCCGCGTCCTCGACGGCTCGGAACGTAGGCACGTTCGGCGTCGTCCGTGTCGATTTCTTCGGTTTCTGCGTGAGTGTCCATCGGGTCCTCCGCGTCGGTGCTTGGTGCGTTACGTCCGAAGACGACGCCGGCGGGTGCCGATGTGCGCTCGTCGTACTCGGGTCGCCAGTCGGGGTCGCTTGCGTGTCCGGCGGCAGGTCCCCGTTGGGGCCTTGTGGTTCCACCGCGGTACAGGACGCGGGTCGCGAGGGCGACGTCGGACGTCTGCATGATGCGAGGGCGCTTACTCATCATCATCGGCAGCAGGACGAACAACCAGATTGCGACAAGACCGATCCAGATGATCGAGTTGGGCATATCAGCGTTCTCCTCTCAAGCCTGTTGGGTCCGACATCTATGACGTCCTCAGGCTATGCGGAAGTTGCTGCCGAACCTCGCCGACGCGCCGACCCAGATTACACATAGGTAACTCCAGTCACATCCGTTACGAGTGGACACGTCCGAGTTCTAAGCCCAGGCCGCCCGTCCGGTGCGCACCAACCGGTCAGCGACAGTCCCCTGAACCTCGTTGGCAGTCAGCGCCACCAGGAGGTGATCGCGCCAACGCCCATCGACGTCGAGGTAGTCCCTCAGGAGTCCTTCTTCACGGAACCCGACGTTACGGAGTACAGCCTGGCTCGGAAGATTCTCCGGTCGTACCGTTGCTTCGACGCGGTGGAGTCCGAGCGGACCGAAACAATGGTCGAGACCGATGGCCAACGCTGCCGTGGCAACGCCGCGACCGTTGACGTCCTTGGCCACCCAATACCCGATCCATGCAGATTTAAGCGCACCGCGAATGATGTTGCCGACAGTCATCTGTCCACAGAATTCACCGTCGACCTCGATGGCCATCGGCAGCATGTGGCCCTTGCGTGCTTCGGACTTGAGCCCGGAGCACAAGGCGGGCCAGGACGAGATGTGGTGTCGCGCTTCCCACGAGCCCTCGCCTGTAGGTTCCCATGGCTCGAGGTGGTCACGATCGCGGAGTCGGAGCCGACTCCAGGCACCCGCATCCCGAAGCTTCACAGGGCGGAGGGTGACGTTACCCCCGGCAACCGTCAGAGGTCCCAGTTTCGCCGGCCAACCTGGGTGGCTCGACCACGTGCGCGGCATCTGTCGACATTAGCGCCTTGGATGGGCCCGATGCACCATCCTCGCGGTGTCGCTACCCCCGCTGGGCGAGGAAAGCTACGTCGACTTCCTCTCCCGTTCTGATTTCGGTGACATTCGGCTCGATGACCACGAGACAGTTGGCCTCGGCGAGAGTGGCAAGCAGATGAGAAGAAGATCCGGGCGCGCCACCGAGCGCCTGTACGAGGTATTCACCGGAGCCTTCGTCACGCATCAGCTGACCGCGCAGGAACCCTTTGCGGTCCTCGATGGAGGTGATCGGGGCGACCGTTCGCGCAGTCACGGTGCGTCGCATCGGTTGGCGTCGTCCGAGCGCGATGCGGATCAACGGCCGAACCATGATCTCGAACACTACAAGTGCACTGACCGGGTTGGCGGGAAGCAAGAAGGTCGGTACTTCGTCGCGGCCCAGTTGACCGAAACCCTGTACCGAACCCGGATGCATCGCGACGCGTTCGACTTCGAGGTCGCCGAGGTCCGACAGCGCCTCCCGGACACTGTCGGAGGCGCCGCCACCGACTGCACCGGCAATGACGACGATCTCGGAGCGAATGAGTTGACCTTCGACCACTTCACGTAACCGTTTGGGGTCACCGCTGACAATTCCGACGCGGTTGACGTCGGCGCCGGCGTCACGTGCCGCGGCCGCAAGTGCATAGGAGTTGACGTCGTAGACCTGGCCGGGTCCCGGGGTGCGGTCGGTGTCGACGAGTTCTCCGCCGACGGAAATGACCGACAGGCGTGGTCGCGGATGGACCAGCACCTTGTCACGCCCCACGGCAGCGAGCAGACCGACCTGGGCTGCGCCGATGATGGTTCCTGCCCGCACCGCAACGTCACCCGGCTGTACGTCGTCCCCGATCTTGCGGACGTAGTCGCCCGAGCGCACCGGTCGATATACCTTCACTCGCGCCCGCCCCGCATCGGTGCGGTCCAGCGGGAGTACCGCGTCGGCGAGCGTAGGGAGCGGTGCACCGGTGTCCACCCGCACAGCCTGCCGCGGTTGGAGCCGAATGGGTTGCCGTGAGCCAGCGGTGACCTCGCCGACCACAGGCAGCGTCAATTCGATCCGCTCGTCGTCCTCGTTGCGCAAGTCCGTCCCGGCGGAGGCGACATCGACGCTGCGCACGGCATACCCGTCGATCGCTGCTTGGTCGAAACCCGGCAGGGGTCGCTCGGTGACCACTTCCTCGGCACACAACAAGCCCTGCGCTTCCGAGATCGCTACTCGGACAGGCCGTGGAGCGACCGCCGCAGCGGTCACTCTGGTCTGCTGATCTTCAACCGAGCGCATCTGGCCCCTTCTCTATCTCTGTGCTTCGGGCCTATTCATACGTGGTGAGTTGCGGCGCCCAATCATCACTCAGACGTTCGGTCAGCCATTCACGCAACGACGGACCGTAATCATCGCGTTCGAGTGCAAAGTCAACCGCAGCGCGCAGGTATCCCCCGGGATTTCCGAGGTCGTGTCGGGAACCGCGATGCACGACGACGTGAACCGGATGGCCCTCCTCGATCAACAGTGCGATGGCGTCGGTGAGCTGAATCTCGCCACCTGCGCCCGGCTCGATGCGTCGTAATGCGTCGAAAATCGCTCGATCGAGCAGATAGCGGCCGGCCGCAGCGAACAGCGACGGCGCATCTTCACGCTTGGGCTTCTCGACCATGCCGGTGACCTTGAGGACATTCGGGTCCACCGCGTCAGGCACGGTTTCGACGGAGAAGACTCCGTAGGAGGAGACATCTTCTTCGGGTACTTCGAAGGCACACAGCACGGTGCCGCCACGCTTGGCCCGCACCCGGGACATCACATCGAGCACACCTCGGGGAAGAACGAGGTCGTCGGGCAGCAGGACTGCCACGGCGTCTTCGTCGTCGTCGAGTACTTCTTCGGCACATGCGACGGCATGCCCGAGCCCGAGCGGCTCGGACTGCACGACAGATTGGACATCGAGGAGCGAGGGAGCGACGCGGACCTTCGCGAGCATCTTCAACTTGCCGCTCTTCTCGAGCTTCGTCTCGAGAACGAGATCCTCGACGAAGTGCGCGACGACGCCGTCTTTGCCTGGCGAGGTGACGATCACGAGACGCTCGGCACCCGAGTCGGCCGCTTCACCTGCAACGAGTTCGATTCCTGGTGTGTCGACGACCGGAAGCAGTTCCTTGGGAACGGTTTTGGTGGCAGGCAAGAAGCGTGTCCCCATGCCGGCGGCCGGAACGATCGCTGTCCGGAAGTGCTTTTGATGCCCGACATGCGTTGTCGGAGCGTCTGCTGCGGCTTCTGTCATGCTGCCCACCTTATCCATGGTCACTACGGATCTCGCTCCGCGCCTGCCGACTGTTCCCGAGGTGCCTAAACTCGACCCATGCTGCTAGAGACGATGCTGCTGGTAATGCTGTGAAACCGACCTCCAAGAAGGAGTGGCGCCTCCGCGTCCTCGCATCTCGTCGTAACTCGACCGCGATGACCCGTGAAGACGAGTCGCTGAAACTCTGTCATGCCGCAGCCGAATCGGCGCGTGGCGCGTCCGCTGTTGCGGCGTATGTCCCGGTGGGAAGAGAACCGGGGTCGCTCGACATGCTCGACGCGCTTCGCCTTCGATCCCCGGTTGTATTGGTTCCGGTAGCTCGGGAACCAGGGCCGTTGCAGTGGGCGGAGTACACCGGCCGCGAGAATCTGAAGGCGGCATCCTACGGTCTGTCCGAACCGACGGGACCACTGCTGCCTCCCGCGCGAGTCGCGACGTGCGATGTGGTGTTCGTGCCTGCGTTGGCCGTCGATCGGCGCGGAGTCAGGTTGGGTCGGGGCGCGGGCTTCTATGATCGAACACTCGATCTGGTGCCTGCCGGAACCCCGGTCGTCGCTGTCGTTCGCGACTCGGAGTTGGTGGAGGAACTTCCCGAGGAACCGCATGATCGTCGCGCTTCCCATGCCCTGACGCCTTCCGGCGGTCTCATTGCCCTGACTCGGGAATAGCTGCCTGAATGGCAGCGTTGGCAGTCATGACTGTAGAGTGCTAATGCTCTCTCCTTCTCGGAGAAGTTCCAGCAGTTTTTTCGGCACACCAGTGGTCTCGACCGAGCAATGGCGAAATCTCCATGGTGACCAGTCGACCAGTTGACCAGTGGACCAGCGCGGAGGAACATCGATGCCCACCTATTCATACGCCTGCACCGAGTGCGAGAACCGGTTCGACATTGTGCAGTCGTTCAGCGAGGACTCACTGACCGTATGCCCGCAGTGCAGCGGCAAGTTGCGGAAACTGTTCAACTCGGTCGGAATCGTGTTCAAGGGGACCGGGTTCTACCGGACCGACAGTCGTAGCGGAGCGAGCACGGCCAGCGAAAGCGCGGGCGAATCGAAGAGCGACAAGAGCGATTCCGCACCGGCGAAGACGGACACGAAGGCCAAGGAATCCAGCTCGAGCAGCACGTCTTCGACGCCGAGCACCTCCTCTTCGACACCGTCGAAAGCAGCAGCAACCTCATAGTTTCTCGTTTGTCCACAGGCCTCGGCGTTATCCACAGCCGAGGCCTGTTTCGACTGCTGGTGCAGACGGTCCGCCGCTACCGTAATTTTCATGCCACAGCGCCATGCCCGTCTCGATTCCACACTGTTCGACCGTCTCCGTGTTCGGCCGGGCTGGACTCGCACCGTCCTTGTCCGCCGCGTGGCAGCCGGGGCCCTTGCCATTCTGGCGGCTGTGCTGTTCATCAAGGATGCTGCCGCGACAGATCGCGTATCGATTGTCGTTGCGGCCCGCGATCTGGCTCCGGGTAGGCCACTCCAACTCGAGGACGTCCGGATTGCCGAATACGAGCCGGGAACTGTCCCGCAGGGTGCGATCACGAATGTCGACGACGCCACAGCACACACAGTGGCGGGCCCGATCCGTGCCGGTGAAGCTCTCACCGATGTTCGACTACTCACTCCGCGGTTGGCTGGGGCTGCGCTCGGCTCCGCCGATGCCCGAATTGTCCCTGTCCGGCTGACCGACGCCGCGGTCACAGACCTCTTGCGCGAGGGCGACATCGTCGACGTGCTGACCGTCCAGGCCGACGGGGATGGCGGTGGACAGACTGCGCGGATCTTGACGACCGACTCCGTCGTCGTACTTATTTCGGAGAAGGACGCGCGTCAGCGCAGCAGCGACCGAGTGGTACTGGTGGCAATGTCACTTGAGGATGCGACGGCTGTTGCCGCCGCATCTTTGGTCAGCTCACTGACCGTGACGTTTCACTGACGGTGAGCCCGTGCATGCCTTCCGACGGCGGATCCTTCATATCCGACACCGATGCGTCGTCGACGTCTGCCGAGCGAGCATCGACGTGACCGGCGTAGGTCGCGAAGGTGGTGAACACCAGTGCGCCGATCCGATCGGTGAAGACTATTTTGACTTCGAAGGTGTCGAAGTTGTTCTCGCGGTCGTGGCTCTCGAGGAAAACGTCACTGTGCAGACTGTCATCCGAGCGTAGCGGTCGATACTCGATGGTGCGCTGCTCGGTCAGACTCAGGACATAGGAGTCGAATTCCGCGAAAACTTCCCGGAGCACGCGTGACGCCGCGGACGCCGACAGGTTCCGTTGCGCCTCGGCCCGGTGCGCGTAATCCTCGACGTCGCCGGCGCGAGGAAACATCCATAACAGCTCCGACTGGTCTGCGCCAGTGGAGCTTGGATCGTGGAACTCGGACAAGCGGTGACGCTTGCCCAGTACACCTTCGATCCAGTCGCTCGAAGGCGCAGAATAAGCGGCTCTGTGAGTGCTCATAGAGACATCGTATCCCGCTATGTGCATGGGCACCGAATCTTATGGCCCGTCATAAGGGGGGACAGCTGGGCACAAACCTGCGGGCCAGTAAATCTCCAGCGACCCGGACGTTTCATCTAGCCTTTCGGAAATACCGAAACGTGCGTCAGCTAATTCAGGGAGTAACTCATGCTCAAAGGCTTCAAAGACTTTCTTCTCCGAGGCAATGTAGTCGACCTCGCCGTTGCCGTCGTCGTCGGCGCCGCGTTCACTGCGATCGTAACCGCCTTTACAACGAACCTCGTCAACCCGCTGGTCTCAGCGCTCGGCGGCTCCAACGAATACGGATGGGGATTTCAGATCACCTCGAGCGGTGAGACATTCGTCAATGTCGGGGCCGTGATCACTGCGGTGATCAACTTCGTGATCATTGCCGCGGTTGTCTACTTCGTCCTGATCCTTCCGGTGAACACAGCAAAGAAGCGATTTGTGAGCCAACCAGACAAGGAGCTCAGCGACGTAGACGTGCTAGTCCAGATCCGCGATATTCTCGCAGGCGGAACGGAGGCGGGCCGCAAGATTTCGACACCGGCCGACGTCACCGGTGGTAGCGGCGAGACAAGCGACATCGACTCAGGCACGACAACTAGTCAATATCGAAAGGATTGACAGTCGGACGGAAACCGCCGGTTGAAATGAGCGATTCGTTCGACACTTCTGAATGGGCAGCTCTTCAATTCTCGAACTTCAGCAGGGGTAGCTCATCGAGCGTGATAGCGGTTCCGTCTGCCTCGCAGGCAGATTCGACGGCGGCACCGTTGTCCGAGAACGCCTTACCGGACGGACTGTCGGTGACGGCGAGCTCCAGCGTGTCAGCGGGCAGCGCACTGACGAAGGTCGTCGTCGCGCTTGCGACGTCCGCCGAGGCTGTAGCGGGCAGGGTTTTCAGCTTGTCGACGGCAGCCTGCTTGTCGTCGGTCCAAGGCTCGATCTTCTCGGCCGATCCTGGTCCGGCAGTGACGAGTCCGACGAGCTCATTGTGGTCGACGGCGAAGGTGTTGCACGTGTCGGCGCTCTCGCCCGACGCGGACGTGTCTTCGCTGCTGCTGCAACCGGTGGTGAGAGCCAGCGCTGCGGCTGCTCCGACTGCAATGACGGTGAAGCGGATTGTGGACCGCATGATTACTTCAGGACCTCTCGATGGGACTACGACTG
>JBBPZN010000103.1:0-4924 GCA_038198705.1 Mycobacteriales bacterium | reverse complement strand
GGTGGTCTGCGGTCCGGACACCGTGGAATATTGGGACTGGACGAAGTGGCTGCCGCACACACAACACGACATCGTCCGTGACGGTGCCGGCACCGCGCGCATGATCTACGGATCGTTCCTCGAACTGGAAAGTGCACTCGGAGAACATCTGTCACTTCGAAATCGGTTTACTCGTGGTGGCCCAGCTACGGCAGGTGTCGCCCATCTCGTTGTTGTCATCGACGGTGGACTGCTCGACAACACTGGTACCGATATCGTCCGCACCGGCCTCGATGGCGTCACCGTTGTCGATCTGTCCGACTTCGCGACTGCACTCGCGTCGAGTCGCGGTGTGCGCCTGTTCTCCGAGAACGGCACGATCGGTGCTGTGAGCGGGCCGCGCGTAGAGGTGTTCGGTGCGGCCGACGCAATGAGTGTTGCGCAGGCCGAGACGGTTGCGCGTCGTTTGTCGCCCTATCGCATGTCGGCCCATGTCGGCGCCGACTCCTCACCCGATGATGCCGAATCACTATCGAGTTGGAATCGTCTGCTCTCGATACCTGATGTCGGTGCCCTCGACCCCTCGCGCATGTGGGTGCCCCGCAGGGGCCGCGATAGATTGCGTGTCCCAATCGGGATCGCACCCGACGGCAGCCCGGTGGAAATCGATCTCAAAGAGTCGGCCGAGAACGGAATGGGCCCGCACGGTCTGTGTATCGGTGCGACGGGTTCCGGTAAGTCCGAGTTTTTGAGAACTCTGGTTCTGGGCTTGATCGCGACGCATGCTCCCGATCAACTCAATCTGGTTCTCGTCGACTTCAAGGGCGGGGCAACGTTCGCTGGACTGGAAGATTCGCCCCACGTCGCTGCGGTCATCACCAACCTGTCGGACGATCTGGCCTTGGTCGACCGCATGAAAGATGCACTCGCGGGTGAGATGAACAGGCGGCAGGAGCTTCTGCGCGACGCGGGTAACTTCGCGAACGTGTCCGACTACGAGAAGGCGCGAGCCTCGGGCGCGTCGCTGGCGCCGATGCCTGCACTCTTCATCGTCGTCGACGAGTTCTCGGAGCTACTGAGTCAGCAACCGGATTTTGCGGATCTCTTTGTTGCGGTCGGGCGTCTCGGTCGATCGCTGCACATGCATCTACTGCTTGCCAGTCAGCGCCTCGAAGAAGGAAAGCTCCGCGGCCTCGACAGTCACCTGTCCTATCGAATAGGACTGAAGACCTTCTCGGCCAACGAGTCTCGGACTGTTCTCGGTGTACCGGACGCGTATCACCTGCCTGCTCAACCTGGAGCCGGCTACCTCAAGTGCGATTCAGCAGAGATCATGAGGTTTGCAGCCGCGTACGTCTCCGGCCCTTATGTTCGGCCGCGCAGTGGCGGGCGCGCCACCGTGCAATCGGGGGTCGATCTGCAACCCCGCATTTTCAGCGCGTACCCCGTCCACGTAGATCCGGATCGAATGCGCTCGAACGGATCGGCTGCCGCCGGCACCGAGGATCTCGCGGAAGCACAGCGGTCCGCGGCCGCGGAGGTAGAGCAATCCGACGGCCGGACTGTGCTCGACGTCGTCGTCGACCGAGTGAAAGGTCATGGAACACCGGCTCACGATGTTTGGCTGCCGCCTCTGAGTGATCCGCCCACTCTGGATCAAATGATCCCCAATTCGACTCTGGTATCGCCCGATGTCGCGTTTCCGTCGCTGCGGGTCCCGATCGGAATCGTCGATCGGCCATTCGACCAGCGGCGCGAACTACTGCTCGTCGACCTGTCCTCCGCGCAGGGGCACCTCGCGATCGTCGGCGGTCCCCAATCCGGAAAGTCCACGGCACTCCGTACTCTCATCATGTCGTTGGCGCTCACACATACCCCGGAGCAAGTTCAGTTCTACTGTCTCGACTTCGGCGGTGGAACGCTCAACGGTCTGGCAGGTCTGCCGCACGTCGGTTCGGTGGCAAACAGGCTCGACGTGGACAGAGTTCGGCGAACCGTGGCCGAAGTCGCATCGGTGATTTCACAGCGCGAGCGGCTGTTCCGACAGCGGGGCATCGACTCCATGATCGATTTCCGGCGGCGTCGCGCCGAGCATGCGGTGGACGACGAGGACAGCTTCGGGGACGTGTTCCTCGTCGTCGACGGATGGGGGAGCGTCCGATCGGATTTCGAATCCTTGGAACCACAACTCGCTGCCTTGACCGCACAGGGTCTGTCGTACGGAGTTCACCTACTGATCACGGCCTCGCGATGGGCGGAGATCCGACCAGCCACCAAAGACTTGATCGGTACTCGCATCGAACTCAAGCTCGGCGATTCGTCCGACTCGGAGTTCGGGCGAGCGAAGGCGGCCCGCGTTCCCGAGTCCCGACCGGGCCGCGGAATCACCAAGGACGGACTACACCTATTGGTGGGCCTGCCGCGGGTCGACGGCAGTGCTTCCGTGGTCGACCTCGGCGAGGGATTCCAGTCAGCGGTCTCTGCAGTAGCAGCAGCTTTCGTCGGACGCTCGGCTCCCGATGTACGAATGTTGCCTGAAAGCTTGCACCTGGATGAGCTTCGCGCGATGGTGTCGGGCCGCTGGCCGCGGTCCCGCGGCGTCACCCCCGAGCTGTGGGTGCCCATCGGTATCGATGAAGCCGAGTTGAAGCCGGTGGCTGTCGACTTCGCGGAACAGTCACACTTCTTGATATTCGGCGATACCGAGTGCGGAAAGACGGCTCTACTGCGATCGATCTGTGCATCGTTGGTCGAGGCCAATACGTCTTCGCAGGTAAAGCTGATTCTCGCGGACTATCGGCGCACGATGCTCGGCACGGTCGTGGGCGATCACCTCGCGGGTTACGCCGCCTCGCAAACCGTGATGACAACGATGATGGGAGAACTGGCCTCGAAGCTAGCGGACCGGATGCCCGGCCCGGACGTCACTCAGCAACAATTGCGTGAACGGACCTGGTGGCAAGGGCCGGAGATTTTCGTGATCGTGGACGACTACGACCTGGTGGCGACCGCGTCGGGTAATCCCCTGACGGTTCTCGCCGACTATCTTCCGCATGCTCGCGACATCGGTTTTCATCTGATTGTGGCTCGACGATCCGGCGGTGCATCCCGCACTATGTACGACCCGATCATCTCGCGCATCCGCGATCTCGTCTCGCCGGGCCTGGTGATGAGTGGAAGTCGTGACGAGGGGAATCTGATCGGCTCCGTCAAACCCGGTCCGATGCCGCCCGGCCGCGGAACGCTCGTCGACAGGCGCGGGCAGTCGTTGATTCAGCTGGCGTGGATGCCAGAATGACGCTCGAACGATCCTATGCTGCAGTCTATCTCGGCGACGGCATAGTGTCCGTTTTGATTGCGTCGCCGTCGGGCGTCGCCGAGTTCGAATCTCGGACAGTGGTGTCGATGCTGGGCAACTCGCTCAATTTTTCCGCCGAGGATGCCCCGACGCTCGGCGCGTGCACTCTCTTCCCGTTCGAATTCACCGACGACGCCAACATTCTGGTTGGATCGGCTGTCGTTCCTGCGGAGGTGGTGTTCGCAGGCACTCTCGACGCTGCGCTCGGCCGCGGCGGAGAACGGGACGCACTGGATCTGCTCGAGATCACGGTCCCGTCGTCTTGGGGTGCGTTGCGGCAGAGTGTCGTGCGGCAGGCCGCGAAGGCATTGGCCCGAGAAGTCGTCGTACAGGGCGTGACGACTGCGGTGGTCCAGTCGGTCGGCGAACGCGCGCCGTCGCGGGCGGTGGTTGTCGAACTCGGCGAGCTGAACTCGGTTGTCAGCTCTGTTTCGGAAGGCGCCGGAGACACCCCCGTCAGGTCGGGCCGGTGGGACGCGGTCGGTAGGCGCGATATTGATTGGGATCGACGCGCAGAAGAGTCGATCGAGAACCGGGTGTCCGAGTGCGTCGCTGCGCTGAGCGCACGTGGGGAGATCGACGTATTCGTTCTCGAGTCTGGTCCGGTCCAGTGTTCACCGAAGGTTCTGGAAGATTCGCACCACCGCATCCACCGGTTGCGTGGTTTGGATGTGGTGCGTTCGATGGCTGCTCGCGTTGGAGTTTCGATGTTCGGCCACCCGCCCGCAGTCAGCCCTTCCGCGATTCCGTCGGAAAGCGTCTTGCCTGAGAATGAGCTGTCGAGCCCGCCACCGGCACGTGCAGCTGCGTGGCTCGACGACGCCTATACAACCACGCCGCATGCTCGAGTTCCGTCCCTGGCGGTCTTCGGGATCGCGAGCGTGCTTGTGTGCGGCGCAATCGCTGCGATTTTTGTTTTTCTATCGACGCCGGGGAGCTCCACTTCCGTCGCAGCACAGCAGCCGTCGCAATCCGCGCTGGTGCCCACCGAGTCCGCGCCTGACCCCGAGCCGGCGTTGGAGTCTGCACCGCCGATGTCGGAATCGAGCCCCGAAATCGAGCTTGCCAGGTTCGATTACGGACGCGTCAGTGTCGAGCTCCCCGCGCTCTGGACCGAGCGAGAGGAGGAAGGCCGGGTTCTACTGATCCCGCCGGACCATCCGGACCGCCGGATCGTGGTGACAGCTGCAGACCTCGTTCCTGGTACGTCCTTCGACGAGGTCGCCGACGACTTGGTGGCGCAGTTCGTTTCGCGTGGTGATAGTTCGAGCCTCGAAAGCTTTACGCGGGCAACCGACTTCGGTGAGCGAATCGGTGTCTCCTACGTCGAGACGCCCGATGAGTATTCGGTGGTGCGCTGGCAGGTTTTCGTCGAGGACGACCTGCAGATCAGCATCGGATGTCAAAGCCTCGTTGGCTCGGAGGAAGTGCTGGAGAGGGACTGTTCGCACGCAGTATCGACTGTGGAGGTATCGGCCGCCTGGTAATGATGGATTGCTTTTCGAGAATGTTTGCAATCGATGGAACCGAATTGCATCGTGCGTGCGTCAAACCAGATGTAGGGGGAGATCCGCAGGAATGCCGCGG
>JBBPZN010000102.1:0-31264 GCA_038198705.1 Mycobacteriales bacterium | reverse complement strand
TTCCAACGTTGTCGAAATCCTTGCGATCCTTCTCATCCCGGTCGCATTGACGCGCACCTTCGGAACGATGGTCGGCGATCGCAAGCAGGGTCTGACGCTGTTCGCAGTCATGGCTGCACTGTTCGCAACAATGCTCACCGTCGTTGCGCTCGCTGAATCCGGCGCTCGCGGCGTTGCCGCTCAGGCCGCGGGTTCGATGATGGAGGGTAAGGAAGTTCGTTTCGGAATTCCCGGATCGACCCTGTTCGCGGTAGCGACTACCGGAACATCCACGGGTGCAGTCAACTCCGCGCACGACAGCATGTCTCCGCTCGGTGGTGGCGCCGCCATCCTGAATATGTTGTTCGGTGAGATCGCGCCCGGTGGCGTGGGTACCGGCCTGTACGGCCTGCTCGTGTTGGCGATCATCGCAGTGTTCGTCGGCGGACTTCTCGTCGGCCGCACTCCCGAGTTCCTCGGCAAGAAGATCGGTCAGCGTCAGATCACCCTCGCTGCCTTGTCCGTTCTGGTCATGCCGGCCCTGGTGTTGGTGGGAACCTCCATCTCGGTGATTCTCTCGTCTACGACTGGCTACCAAGGCAATTCGGGCGACCCCGGAACCCCGAGCTCGATCCACGGGTTCAGCGAGGTGCTCTACGCCTACACCTCTGCCTCCAACAACAACGGCAGCGCATTCGGTGGCCTGACGGTGACCAGTGACTGGTTCCAGACTTCACTCGGCCTTGCCATGTTGCTCGGACGATTCCTGCCGATCATCTTCGTTCTGGCGCTCGCCGGATCACTGGCTACATCGAAGCGAACCGCACCCAATACCGGCACGCTGCCGACCAACGGCCCGCTCTTCGGTGGACTGTTGCTCGGAACTGCCGTACTCGTTGCGGCACTTACCTTCTTCCCGGCCCTCGCTCTGGGCCCGATCGCAGAGGCATTGCAATGACCGTCACATCATCTCGATCGATAGACAACGAAACCGAAGTCGTCGACTCGTCGACACCGGTGAAGGCCGGTTACTTCAGCCCACGGCAGATGTGGACCTCGCTCCCCGCAGCCTTCGGCAAGCTCGACCCACGACACCTTGCCCGCAACCCGGTCATGTTCGTGGTACTCATCGGGTCGGTCATCACTACGGTGCTCGCAGTGAGCAACCCGTCCGTGTTCTCCTGGCTCGTCACCGCCTGGCTCTGGTTCACGCTGCTGTTCGCGAACCTGGCCGAATCCGTTGCGGAGGGTAGAGGCAAAGCTCAGGCCGCGAGCCTCCGTGCCGTCAAACGCGACACCATCGCGCGCCGACGGACGTCCTCGGGAGCCATCGAAGAAGTGCCGGGCACCGAATTGCGAATCGGCGACGAGGTAGTCGTCTCCGCGGGCGAGATCATTCCCGGCGACGGTGACGTCATCGAAGGCATTGCCACCGTCGACGAATCGGCGATCACCGGCGAATCCGCACCGGTTGTGCGCGAATCGGGCGGCGACCGCTGCGCAGTGACCGGCGGAACCGGTGTGCTGTCCGACGAGATCGTCGTGAAAATCACGTCTGCTCAAGGTGAGTCGTTCGTCGACCGCATGATCGCACTCGTCGAGGGCGCATCGCGCCAGAAGACGCCGAACGAGATTGCGCTCAACATCCTGCTCGCCTCGCTCACGATCATCTTTCTTCTTGCGGTAGTCGCAATCGGTCCGATGGGCGCCTACGGCGGCGAAGCACAGGATCCGATCAAGCTGATCGCCCTGCTGGTGTGCCTCATCCCCACGACCATCGGCGCATTGCTGTCCGCTATCGGCATCGCCGGTATGGACCGCCTCGTGCAGCGCAACGTGCTGGCGATGTCCGGGCGCGCTGTCGAAGCCGCAGGCGATATCGACACACTGCTGATGGACAAGACCGGAACGATCACCTACGGCAACCGTCGCGCCACCGGGTTGCACCCAGCTCCCGGCGTCACAGCCGGAGAACTCGCAGCCGCTGCTCGTCTGTCGTCACTGGCCGACGGTACACCGGAAGGACGCAGCATCGTCGATCTCTGCACCCGCGACTACTCGTTGCCTGCGCAGGCCACCGACAGTGAGAAGACCGGCGAGTTCGTGGCGTTCACCGCACAGACTCGGATGAGTGGTATCGATCTCGACGGCGTCCAGGTCCGGAAAGGCGCAACCGACTCGGTACTCGAGTGGGTTCGCGCCAAGGGCGGACCGCTGATCAACCCGGAGGTCGACGAGACGACACACACCATCGCCCAGATGGGTGCTACCCCGCTCGTCGTCGCATCCGGCCCGATCGGTGGACCGGTACGTGCTCTGGGCGTCATCGAACTCTCCGACGTCGTGAAGCCGCATATCGCCGAACGGTTTGCACAGCTGCGTGCGATGGGCATCAGGACCGTCATGGTCACCGGTGATAATCCGTTGACAGCCAAAGCAATTGCCGACGAAGCCGGTGTGGACGACTTCCTCGCCGAAGCGACACCCGAGGACAAACTCGCCCTCATCCGCAAGGAGCAAGAAGGCGGACGGCTCGTCGCCATGACCGGTGACGGCACCAATGACGCACCCGCACTTGCCCAGGCGGACGTCGGCGTAGCAATGAACACCGGTACGTCGGCGGCCAAAGAGGCCGGCAACATGGTCGATCTCGATTCCGATCCGACCAAGCTGATCGAGGTCGTCGAGATCGGCAAGCAGTTGCTGATCACCCGCGGCGCCTTGACTACGTTCTCCCTGGCCAACGATCTGGCGAAGTACTTCGCCATTCTGCCGGCAATGTTCAGCGTCGTGTACCCGCAGCTGGGTGCACTCAACATCATGGGTCTCGCGACTCCGGAGTCCGCGATCCTGTCGGCGGTCATCTTCAATGCACTGGTGATCATCGGGCTGATACCTCTGGCACTCAAAGGTGTTCGCTATGTTCCGTCGAGTGCTTCGACGTTGCTCAGGCGCAACCTCCTGCTCTACGGAGTGGGTGGTGTCATTACGCCGTTCGTCGGTATATGGCTCATCGACCTCGTTGTTCGATTCATCCCAGGGATAGGCTGACATGCGGTTCGTACAGAGGTTTTTCGGGCAGATCGCGGCAGGATTGTCGGTTCTGTTGGTATTGACGGTCATCTTGGGTATCGGTTACCCGGCGGCAGTCTGGGCAGTGAGCCGTATCGGCTCGAACTCTGCCGAGGGCTCGCCGTTGACCGACGCCAACGGCTGCGTCGTAGGTAGCAGCCTGATCGGTGTCGACTCACAGGTCGACCCCGGGCAACCGGATCCCTTCTTCCATGCTCGCGTCACCGGGTCGGTATCGGATGAGGATGCTTTCGCGACGGGTGACCCGGCAGCGGGATTGCCGACCAACCAGGGGCCCAGCAGTGAGGCTCTGGCGGCATTCGTGGAGGAGCGTCGCGAGGTGATCGCCGAACGCGAGAACGTCGACCCCGCTGCTGTTCCGGTCGACGCGTTGACCGGCTCGGGATCGGGCATCGACCCCGACATCAGTCCGGCGTACGCGCAGATTCAGATCGAACGAGTCGCGACGGTCAACGGAACGAGTCAGGACGCTGTCGCCTCGTTGGTAGCCGAACACACCGACGGACGTCAGTTCGGCTTCCTCGGCAGTGAGACAGTGAACGTGGCCGAGCTCAACCTTGCGCTCGGATTGACCGCGCCGGGCTGCGGCACACGCTAAGCACCGAGCGGACAATTGCGGTAGGACGAGGAGTATGAGCAACAAGGCAGGCAGGCGCGGTTCTGTTGGACCCGACCGCGGTGATCTGCGGATCTACCTCGGTGCGGCACCGGGCGTCGGGAAGACCTTCGCGATGCTCGGTGAAGCGCACCGCAGGCAGGAACGCGGCTGCGATGTGGTCGCGGGCGTGGTGGAAACCCACGGCCGCGCCCGCACTGCCGGGTTGCTCGAGGGGATCGAGCAGATTCCTCTCCGTTCGATCCAGTATCGGGGATCAATGGCCCACGAACTCGACGTGGCCGCGATCATCGAACGAAACCCGAGCCTGGTACTCGTCGACGAGCTCGCCCACACGAACACGCCGGGGAGCACGCACAAGAAGCGTTGGCAGGACGTCGAGGAGCTTCTCGACGCCGGCATCGACGTCGTATCGACGCTGAACGTGCAGCACCTGGAAAGCCTCAATGATGTGGTCGAACAGATAACCGGGGTACCGCAGCGCGAAACCGTCCCGGACTCGGTGGCCCGCGGTGCGGAGCAGATAGAACTGGTCGACGTCGCACCGGAGGCGTTGCGGCGTCGACTGTCCCACGGAAATATCTATGCTGCCGAGAAGGTCGATGCAGCGTTGAGCAACTACTTCCGTCAAGGGAATCTGACCGCGCTGCGTGAGCTGTCCCTGTTGTGGATAGCCGATCAGGTCGACGCGGCGTTGACGAAATACCGCAGCTCACACGACATCACCGACACATGGGAGACGCGGGAACGCGTCGTCGTCTCGGTCACCGGCGGGCCGGAATCGGGAACCCTGCTGCGTAGAGCCAGCCGTATCGCCTCGAAGTCGAGCGCGGAACTGATGGTCCTGCACGTCATCCGTGGTGACGGTATGGCAGGTGTATCCGCGCCACAGATGGGTAAGGTGCGCAAGCTCGCGGCGAGCCTCGGCGCCAGCATGCACAGCGTCGTCGGCGACGATGTGCCCTCCACGCTGCTCGAGTTCGCGCGCGGCGCGAACGCCACCCAGTTGGTCATCGGAACTTCGCGGCGGTCCCGCTGGGCCCGCATCATGGATGCGGGCATCGGTGCGACAGTAATTCAGCACTCGGGAAAGATCGACGTGCACATGGTCACTCACGCCGAAATCAGCCGTGGTTGGCGAATCAAGCGACTGGTACCGACGCAGCGTCGCATCCTGTCCTGGGCTGCTGCGGTCATCGTCCCCTTCCTCTCCGCGCTGGCGATGCTGCTCGTGGATCCGTACCTCGACCTCGGCGGCGAGAGCGCTCTGTTCTTCATGGTCGTACTCGGAGTGGCGCTCCTCGGTGGTGTTGCGCCCGCAGCGTTGTCGGCACTGATTGCCGGCTTGCTGCTCAACTACTTCTTCGCGGATCCGCGACACAGCTTCACCATCGCCGAACCCGATAATTTCGTCACCACGATAGTGCTGCTCATCATGGCAGTCGCCGTGGCATTTCTCGTCGACTCCGCAGCCCGTCGAACAGTCCAGGCGCGCAGAGCATCTCAGAAGGCCGAGCTGCTGACCCTGTTCGCCGGAACCGTGCTGCGCGGCGGCGACATCAGGACGCTGCTCGAGCGGGTCCGTGAAACGTATTCACAACGAGCGGTTTCGATCATCAGAGCAGAGGGCAGCGTCGTGGAATCCGTCGGAGAGGACCCGCCGGCCGAGCCCGACGACGCCGACACGGCAATCGAGACCGCCGACGGTACCTTCACTCTCCTTCTGTCCGGATCGAAGACCGGCGCACATGACCGCCGTGTGCTCAGTGCCGTCGCCAATCAAGCGATGGGGTTGATCAGACAATCCGAACTGGCACTCGAAGCGAGCAAATCCGCCGGTCTCGCCGAAGCGGATCGCCTTCGGCGCGCCCTGCTTTCGGCCGTCAGTCATGACCTCCGCACGCCCCTTGCCGCAGTCAAAGCGTCCGTGTCCAGCCTGCGCAGTACCGACGTCGAATTCTCACCGGAAGACACCGCCGAACTACTCACTACCATCGAAGAATCGACCGACCAGCTGACCGGACTGGTCGGGAACCTACTCGATTCGTCGCGACTGGCTGCCGGGGTGATCACACCGAGCTCGACGGTGGTCTATGTCGAGGACTCGGTGTCCGCTGCCCTCGCCAGTTCGTCCGCCGCCGCCGGTAGCCGCGAGCGGGTGATCGTGGACGTCGGTGACGTGGCGGTTGCTGCAGATGTGGGGTTGCTCGAGCGGGTATTGGCCAATCTGATCGACAATGCACTGCGTCACGCCCCCGGAACGCCGGTGCGGGTGGGCGCAACCTATGCGGGGGGTCGAGCTCTGATCACTGTGTCCGACAGCGGACCTGGAATTGCGAGGGGTACCGAAGAGGCAGTCTTCGAAGCGTTTCAGCGGCTGGGGGACAGTGACAACACCACAGGCGTAGGGCTGGGCCTGTCGGTTGTACGTGGATTCGTCGAGGCGATGAAAGGCGCGGTCACCATCTCCGAGACCGCCGGTGGGGGAGTAACGATGACCGTAGAGTTGGCGTCAGCGGCATCGCTGACCAATAATACTGTGGCCCGGGACATTACCGATTCAGTGTCCCGTGGATGAGGTCGTCGGTAGGACAAGGGTTCTCGTCGTCGACGATGAACCTCAGATCGTGCGGGCGCTGCGCATCAATCTCTCGGCGCGGGGGTACGACGTCGTGACCGCCGATACTGGAACGGGAGCTTTGCGCGCGATTGCCTCGGAGCGCCCGGATGTAGTGGTGCTCGACCTCGGGCTACCGGGACTCGGCGGGTTCGAAGTGCTTGCCGGGTTGAGAGGGTGGAGTGATGTCCCGGTGATCGTGTTGTCGGCCCGGACCGACAGCAGTGACAAGATCGAGGCGCTCGACGCAGGTGCGGACGACTACGTCACCAAACCGTTCGGGATGGACGAGTTCCTGGCCCGGTTACGGGTTGCGGTGCGTAGGCGGGCTGCCGCCGGTGGACGAGTGGACCCGATCGTCACGACCTCGACGTTCACCGTGAACCTGGCGTCGAAAACCGTCAGCAGGGAAGGTCAGCGAGTACACCTCACCCGGACCGAGTGGGGTGTACTCGAAATGCTCGCCCGCAACAACGGAAAGCTCGTCGGGCAGAAAGAGCTGCTCAGAACGGTATGGGGCCCTGGGCACGATCACGGATCCAACTACCTTCGGATCTACATGTCCCAACTGCGGCGCAAGCTGGAGGTCGATCCCGCGCGGCCGCGCCATCTGATCACCGAAACGGGAATGGGGTATCGGCTCGTCGAATGAATTCCATGCCGGCAGCCGACACCGGCTATCCTTCCCCCGTTTACTGTTACTGAAAGACTCGGATAACAAGGGGTGGGCGATGAGCGTCGACAGGGACAGCGGCGAAACGCCGTTCTCGGCAGAAGAATCGCCACGGCCTCGACGGGCGCTTCGGCCCGCTGACGACGCGTTCTACATCCCGCGAGTGGGTTTCGAGACCACGGAACCGGGGACGATCCTTCGGACACGTGAAGTGGACGTGGCCCTCTTCGGCCGCATTACCCAGCAGGTCGACGCCTGGCAATTGCTGTATCGCACCAACGACCTCGACGACGCTCCACAAGCGAGCGTGACTACGGTACTGCTGCCGCGTGGAAGGAGCGTCGGCGATTCGCCGCTGCTGTCCTATCAGTGCGCGATCGATGCGGTGTCGGATTCGTGTTTTCCCTCGTACGCGTTGCAGAAGGGTGCGAAAGCGTGGGGCGCGGTCCCGCAGTTCGAATTCGTACTCATCCTCCATGCGCTCCGCCGAGGGTGGGCGGTCTCGATTCCGGATCATGAAGGCGCGCATGGACATTGGGGATCACCCCGCGAGCCGGGGTTCTGTTCGCTCGATGCGGTGCGTGCGGCACTGAGCTTCTCTCCACTTGCACTGACAAGTAACAGTCCGGTCGGGTTGTGGGGTTACTCCGGTGGCGGCCTGGCGTCGTCGTGGGCGGCGGAGATGGCTCCCGACTATGCGCCGGAGATCAATCTGGTTGGAGCAGCTCTCGGATCACCGGTTGGCGACCCAGCCTCCGCCTTCATCCGGCTCAATGCGACAGTGCACGCCGGCCTACCCACGCTGGTGGTCGCGGGCCTGCGCCGTACCTACCCGGACCTCGACCGCTTCATCAGGCAACATGTCAGTCCCGCCGGTCTCGAGCTGCTCGACTCGGTGAACGAGCTCACCACCGTCGCGGCCGTGAGGAGACTTGCGCGGCACGACTTGGACGAGTACATCGACATGCCCCTTGCCGACCTACTTGCCAGCCCCGAAATGCTCGACATCTTCCAAGCCATCCAGCCAGGGAAAACAGCGCCGACCGTGCCGATGCTCGTCGTCCAGGCGGTGCACGATCAGATCATCGCTGTCGACGACGTCGACGGCCAAGTCGATCGCTACCTCGACCACGGAGCGCACGTCACCTACCTTCGCGACCGGCTCAGTGAGCACTTGTCGTTGCATCCGCTCTCGGCTCCGCTGACGCTCGACTGGTTGGAGGATCGATTCGCCGGACGGCCGGTGCCGCCGTCTGGAGTCACCACCGTCTGGTCGACGGCGTTCTCGCTCCGCGCAGCGTTCGGTCTCCTCGCGCTGGCGTGGTCGGCGGTGTTGGTTCTGTTCGGTCGCCGACTGTGAGCCAGTAGCCCGGGTGCCGAGCCGAGGTCTTCCGGTTCAGTCAGATTTTTGCAGGCCGAGCCCTATTGCGCTGTCGTAGTCGTCGTCGATGAGGACGACGCTGCGGTCTGCTCGATCGAGCAGTGAGGCTGCGATCGAGGCACGGTACCCGGATGCACAGTGCACCCAAATCTCTCCGGCCGGGAGCTCCTCGAGGCGATGCGGCAGTTCATGGAGGGGGATGTTGACGGCACCGGGGACGTGGCCGTCCGCGTACTCGGAGTGTTGACGCGTGTCGAGCACGTGCACTTCACGCTCACCGGCAGCCCTACCGAGTCCGGCGAAGTCGGACACCTCGTACGACCGCAATTCTCCATCACCGACGAGCGAATGAATCTCTCCGACTGCAGAACCGGAGGGTCGATCGATACCGATGCGCGCAAGCTCTCGGGTTGCCTCTGCAATCTGCTCGGATGATTCGCCGATCAGGGTGAGCGGCGCACCCCATTGGTAAAGCCATCCGAGGTAGGTGACGAAGCTCGAGGACAGCTCGAAGCCGAGAGACCCCTCGAGGTGTCCAGCGGCGAACGCGGTGCGTGCGCGTAGGTCGACGACCCACTGGCCCGCGTCGATCCGGCGGCGTAGTTCGTGGGGATCGACAGGCTCGGGCACGGACAGGTCGATCGGAGCCGGCCCCTGGGTATTGATGACGCCCATGTGCGCGTAGTACGCGGGATACGCGGACAAACCAGCAATCAATTCCTCGACATAGCTCTGTTCGTCCTGAGTCAAAGCAGGATTGGACTGCTGCTGTTGGGCAATGGTGGAGGAATCGCCGGTAGTGGGGGTCGCAGAACAGAAGCTACCGAAACCGTGGGTGGGGTAGACCTCGACATCAGCGGGGAGTTCGGCAGCGATACGACGGACCGAGTGGAACTGCGCGTGGGTGAGTTCTTTGGTGTGCTCGGAGCCGAGTAGGTCGGTGCGGCCGGTGGATCCGTACAGCATCGAGCCACCGGTGAAGATCGCGATCGGCTCACCGCCATGGCGCAGAACGTAGCTGACGTGGTGATGAGTGTGGCCCGGGGTGTGCATGACCTGCAGTGTCATCGCGCCCGCCTCGATGATGTCGCCGTCGAGCACGGCTCGGCGCTCGTATTCGACGGGATCGCCCTCCGGGACGACGTACTGGGCACCGGTTGTGCTGGCGAGTTCGAGTCCACCGGTCACGTAGTCGTTGTGTATGTGGGTTTCGAGGACGTGCGTGATTTTGGCGTTCTTGTCCGCAGCCAAGGCCTGCACGCGGTCGATGTCACGTTGGGGGTCGATGACGACAGCAATGCCGTCGTAACTGATGAAGTAGCTGCGGTCGCCGAGGCTCGAGGTTTCGATGATGGCGATGTCCGGTTCGGTCGAGATCATGTAAGTGCTCCTTCGGGGTCGTTTTCGGAGTGCGGAGAGGGCCTAGAGGCCAGTGTGAGGATGAGGCCACTGACCGTCATGAGAGGAAGAGGGTGTCGACGAGCACGTAGCCTGCGACGGCGAACACCAGGTAGGCGAACCATTGCCGGAGCTTGTCGGCATCGACACGGTTGCTGAAGCGTCCGGCGACCAGGGAGCCGACAATCGCGGCGGCGGCGAATATCAAGGTAAGGGTCCAGTTCCCACCGAGGCCTCCGGCTTGGGCGAGAAGTCCCGCGGCGGAGTTCGCCACGATGACCACCAGTGAGGTCCCGACGGCAACACTCATCTCGATTCCCAACAGCAGCACCAAGGCCGGAATGATGAGGAATCCTCCGCCGACGCCGAACAGTCCGGTGAGAACACCGACACCGAATCCTGTCGGTATGGACCGCGGTGCGCATCGCCGCCAGTCGATCCCGGAATTGTCGGTCCGGCAGGCAGTTCCGAGGTCGTCGTTGGTGCGCAGCATGCGTGTTCCAGCGATGATCATGACGATCGCGAAGCCGATCAGCACGGCGGTATCGGGCAGATGTCTGCCCACGGCCGTACCCACCAGGGTGCCGATCATGCCGGTGGCCGCGAAGATTGCAGCCAGCCGCCATTCGATGAGCCGTGCCCGCACCTTGGGGATCGCACCGGTTGCTGACGCGACGCCGATCACCAACAGTGAGGTCGGTATCGCCTCCGACAGTGGTAGTCCGAGGGCGTAGACGAGGACCGGAACAGCCAGGATCGACCCACCGCCTCCGAGGAGACCGAGGAGGATGCCGACGGCGACGCCGAGAATCAGAGCCAGGGCCAGTGTCATCAGCGCTGCATTGCTGCCTGGTCGCCGAGTGTGTCGATGGTTGCGCGCAGAGTGATGTTCATGGTGGGAATCCTTCCGGCCGTCGAACTGCGGCAATGGAGTCCGGCGCTGGTAGAGCTAACGGCGAAACAGTGAGCGGAAGATTTTGTTCCCCATCGGCACCGCCGGTTCAGGTGCACATGTGCACTGGCGAGATGCTGGAACATCTCTCATGACGTCGTCGACGTGGCGACCGCAGCCGGCCCAGGTGGTCTTGCCACATTTCGGGCATTTGACGGGGTTGCACATATCCAGTCCTGTCTATCGGGTTGCCTCAAGGCTGCCATATACCAAGGGGGGTATGCAAGTACCCCCAGGGGTATGTGGACGGATTTATGAAGCACGTCTATCTGCCATGCTGCTCAGGTGCCCCAGAAAAGTGCAGGTCTACTGCCGTTTCGACGACGCGGCGACGTCCTCGAGGTGTTGATCGCACACCCCGGGGGCCCGTTCTGGAGCCGAAAGGACCTCGGCGCCTGGTCGGTCGTCAAGGGTGAGTACAACGACGAGGATCCCCGCGACGCCGCGCGACGCGAATTCGCCGAAGAGACCGGCTACGAGCCACCGGTAGAGCTGTCGATCGAGTTACCCGTCATCACTCAGCGCGGCGGCAAGATCGTGACTGTCTTCGCCGTCGAAGCGGATTTCGACCCCGCCGGCGCCGTCAGCAACACCTTCGAGATGGAGTGGCCGCCCAAGTCCGGCACGATGACTACCTTTCCGGAGATCGATCGGGTCGAGTGGTTTCCGGTCGCCGAGGCCCGTTCGAAGCTCAATGCGGCACAAGTGGTCTTACTCGACAATCTTCTGGAAAACGTGGACGGTTGACATAGTGTCCCAGCCAGGAAAGGACGTCGAGCAAGTTGGTCACGAACATCGTTTGTGTCTACGCTGCGGACGCACCAAGAGGTGCTCTGTGAAAAGAGGGGGAGCGACGATGCGCAGTCCTGGTTCACCCATATGTTCTCGATACGCTGCCGCTGCCGCAGTGATGGCACTGTTGCTGACGGCCGGCTGTACTGTCGGGGCCACCGAACCGGCTCCGACGACCTCGGACGCTTCCGTTGACAGTCCCGACACGCCCGCGGCAGCGGTGCCTGAACCAGCAGTGGTGCCTGAACCGGTGGAACTACCTGGTGGTGGTAGACAGCTGTTTCCGGGTCGTCGTCTGGTTGCGCTCTACGGGCATCCTGGTTCGCCAGGGCTCGGTGCCCTCGGTGAGCAGGGTCCGGATGCGGCGATCGACCGGGTTCGGCACTTGGCAGCGCAATACCAAGAATTCAGCGATGTACCGGTCGTGCCGACATTCGAGCTCATCGCCACCGTCGCTCACCAAGAGCCTGGACCGGATGGGGACTACTCCGGTGAGGCGAGTGTGGAGATGTTGCGGCCATGGGTCGAGAAAGCGCAGCAGGCAGGCGTATATGTGCTGTTGGATCTGCAGCCCGGCCGGGCCCGTTTCGTCGATCAGGCAAAAATTTATGCAGAGTTGCTCGAGTTTCCCAATGTGGGAGTCGCACTCGACCCGGAATGGAAACTCGAGCCCGGCCAGTACCCGCTGCAGCGGGTGGGTAGCGTAGATGCAGTCGAAGTCGAAGAGGTGAAAGCCCTGCTCGACGGCATCGTGACTGCAGGTGATCTACCGCAGAAGCTGTTGCTACTGCACCAATTTCAACTTCAGATGGTGCGGGGACTCGAGCGCGTCGAGCTCTCCCAACCTGGAGTTCAGGTTCTGGTGCATATGGACGGGCAAGGTAGCCCGGCAGCGAAAGAGGAAACCTGGGCTGCCGTCCGAGACGCCCTTCCCCTGGGAACGCCACTGGGGTGGAAGAATTTCTACGACGAGGACACGCCGATGTTCACGCCCGCCGAGACGATGCTGCGACAGCCGCAACCGCTGATGGTCTCCTACCAGTGATGCAGTAGGGACTGGAATGGATGTGCCCGGGCAGCGGGTTCCTGTGGGCATACACCGACGACGGGAGTCTGCAATGGGTTCATCGACGTTCGTCGACGGAATCGAGGTCATGTGGAGACCCGGGTGCCCGTTCTGTATGCGCCTGCGCCGCTCGTTGCGCAGGCACGGTATCGCCACCACGGACATCGACATCTGGTCGGTGCCAGATAGTGCCGCCCGGGTGCGTGCGGTGACAGGCGGTAACGAGACTGTGCCGACGGTATTCGTCGGCAATCGTGCTCTCGTCAATCCCACTGTTGGACAGATCGTCTCGGCAGTCGAGAGCGAGCTTCCTGGTCGGTCTGGGGAACTGATACCTCAGTCGACCACGGGAATGTGGAACAAAATTTCTTCACTGTGGAAGCGGGGGCAGTCGTGAATACAG
Organism: Mycobacteriales bacterium; assembly: GCA_038198705.1. GTDB lineage: Bacteria > Actinomycetota > Actinomycetes > Mycobacteriales > Mycobacteriaceae > Rhodococcoides. Next base: position 18,294 of record JBBPZN010000102.1, on the reverse strand, counting down.
TCCCCTCTGGCTCTGGGCCCATCGATCAGGTACCCGGTCCCGGCCCTCGTCGCCCGCGGGTGGTGCGTATCCCGACTACTTTCACGCCCCGAATCTGGCAGTGACTTCCCTCGTGCGGCTGGCTCAGCATTGTGGTGGCAACCTCGCATCTTGACGGACCCGGACGAATCATGGGAACGTGCTATCTACTTACCGAGCGATCGCTCGGTAAGTAGATTTCGAGGAGCATATCTGTGGCTATCGATCTGACCTACTCACCCCACGTCCAGGCGCTGATCGGCACAACGCGGACCTTCATACGGGACGAAGTCCTCCCGATCGAAGACGAATTCCTCGGAAACTTCACCGACGCAGGTGGCGATGAGCTGCGGATTTCGCTGCAACAGTCGGCGAAGAAAGCGGGCGTGTTCGCGCCCCACGCACCGGTCGAATACGGCGGCGCAGGCCTGAACATGAGCGACCGCACACCCCTGTTCGAAGAGGGCGGATACTCGCTCTTCGGACCCACCGCGCTCAACATCGGTGCGCCCGACGAGGGCAACGTGCACATGCTGGCGCATATTGCCTCCGGACCACAGAAAGAACAGTTCCTGGCACCGCTGGCCGCGGGCGATGTCCGATCGGCATTCGCGATGACCGAACCCGCACCGGGTGCAGGCTCGGATCCCTCGGCGTTGAGGTCCACCGGAATCAAGGTCGACGGCGGCTGGCGCGTCGACGGGCACAAATGGTTCATCACCGGCGCCGACGGCGCAGGATTTTTCATCATCATGGCCCGCACCGCAGGCAAACCCGGTGACCGCGGAGGAGCGACGATGTTCCTCGCGCCCGCCGACACCGAAGGTATCAAGGTCGGCCGCCACATCGGCACGCTCGACCAAGCGACGATCGGTGGACACTGCGAGGTCTTCTTCGACAATGTTTTCGTCCCCGACGAGAACGTGCTCGGTGCTGTCGACGAAGGATTCAATTACGCGCAGGTGCGTCTCGGACCCGCCCGCATGACACACGTCATGCGCTGGCTCGGTGCAGCCAGACGCGGACACGACATCGCTGTCGCACAGGTCGCGCAGCGTGAAGGGTTCGGCTCGGTACTCGGCGATCTCGGAATGATCCAGAAGATGGTCGCCGACAACGAAATCGACATTGCCGCGACGCGAGCCCTGCTGGTCCAGGCCTGCTTTGCGCTAGATCAGGGCTCGACTGCCAGCAACGAGACGTCGATCGCGAAGACATTCGCCGCCGAAGCCGTCTTCCGGATCGTCGACCGCAGTATCCAGATGTGCGGGGGCCTCGGAGTTTCCGACGACCTTCCCCTCGCGCGGCTCTCGCGTGAAATCCGTCCGTTTCGGGTGTACGACGGCCCGTCCGAGGTCCATCGCTGGGCCATCGCGAAGCGGGTTGTCGGCGCCGCGAAAAGAGCAGCACGAGAGGCGAACGCATGAGCGAGCTAGAAGGCATGGACACCCCCGCGCTGAAGAGGTTCCTGTCCGACAGTGGCGTCGAAGTCTCAGGTGAACTCCGTGTCGAGCTGATCAGCGGTGGCCGCTCCAACCTGACCTTCAAAGCCTACGACGACACCTCGGCGTGGGTGGTTCGACGCCCACCCACCAGCGGGTTGACACCGTCGGCGCACGATATGGCCCGCGAGTGGGCTGTCACCAACGCGCTGCAGAGTACCGAGGTTCCAGTTGCGAGGACCGTTGTCTTCGACGCCGAAGGAGCAGTTCTCGGCGCACCCATGACCATCGTCGACTTCGACCCAGGCCGAGTCATTCGAACGCGCGCCGATCTCGATGATCTGTCCGATGCCGACATTGCCGCCAACACAGCGGAATTGATCCGGGTGCTCGCACTGCTTCATTCAGTGGATTTCGAGGCCGTAGGGCTCGGGTCGTTCGGAAAGCCGGACGGTTTCGTCGGCAGGCAGGTCCGGACGTGGGCACGACAGTGGGAGTCGGTCAAGACACGCGATCTCGGCGATGTCGATCGGTTGCGGGACAAGCTGCAGGCGGCGATTCCGTCCAGGTCGGCGTCGAGCATCGTGCACGGTGACTACCGGGTGGACAACGTCATTCTCACCGACGGTGACACCAGTTCCATTGCTGCCGTGGTGGACTGGGAAATGTCCACGCTGGGGGATCCGCTCACCGACGTCGCTTTGATGTGCGTCTATCGTCAGCCGATTTTCGACGACGTGCTCGGCGTCAGCGCGGCATGGACCAGTGACCGCTACCCGTCTGCGGACGAACTGGCACAACTGTATTCGCAAGCGAGCGGAGTCGAGCTGACCGACTGGAACTTCTATGTCGCGCTGGCGAACTTCAAGCTCGGGGTCATCGGCGAGGGCATCACCCATCGCGCGCTGGCGGGTTCCGATACCGGTTCGGGGGCAGCGGCCGCTGCGGAAGCGACACACGAGTTCATGGCAGCAGGCTTGCGAGCGATCGAAGGGAAGAACTGATGGCCGGAAAATCTGCTCTCGTCACCGGAGGATCGAGGGGATCGGTCTCGGAATCGCCACCCGCTTAGCCGAATTGGGGTATTCCTTGACCATCACTGTGCGAACCAAAGAGGCACTCGACGCCGCCGAACCGACGTTGCGCGCGGCAGGTGCACCACACGTAGTCGTCACGCGAGCCGGAGCGGGCCTCGGCGCCTGACGGCATCAGGCATACCTGCTTCCGTTTGCGCCCCAAATTGCCTGCTTCAATGGCCCTTTCATACGAAACAATCGTATGAAAGGGCCATTGAAGCGATCAAGGGGCGTGGAAAAGCACAGATCAGGTTCCACAGAACGTCCGGAAGCTCTCCGCGAACAGTTGCGGTGCAGGTTGCGCATAGTCCGAGAAGCCTTCGCGGATGTCGAACGGATGGGTCACGACGTCGAGTAGCTTCTCGAACGGCTCGAGGTCGCCGCCCGTTGCGGCGCGCAGAGCGGCGTCGACGAGATGGTTCCGAGGTATGTACAGCGGATTGATGCGGTCCATCGCCTCGGCTGTGTGGTCATGGTCGGTCAGGACGGACCGCCAACGGTCGAGCCACGACCGGCTGTGTTCGCGCGGGATCAGAGCGTCGAGGGGCTCGGGGTTGCCGCGCAGTTCGTCGGCGAGAGCGCGAAAGGTGCCGGTCCAGTCGGCGCCATGGGTTTCCATGAGCGTGAGCAGGTCGTCGACCGATACCCCGTCGAGTTGTTCCTCGGTCAGGCCGAGCTTGGCCGCCATGCCCGTCGCGAAGTGGCGTTCGTACCGATCGAAGAAGGTATCTAGAATGTCCGTCACAACCGGGATCGCTTCTTCGGGAGTAGGTCCGATCAGCGCGAGTAGCGTTTCGCCGAATCTCGCCAAGTTCCACTGCAGCACGGTGGGTTGGTTTCCGAAGGCGTAGCGGCGACCGTGGTCGATCGAACTGAATACCGCAGACCGATCGTAGGCATCGAGGAACGCGCAGGGGCCGTAGTCGATGGTCTGGCCGGAGATCGTGGTGTTGTCGGTGTTCATCACACCGTGTACGAATCCGGTGAGCATCCATCGCGCGACCAGCGACGCTTGTGCTTCGACGACGGCCTCGAAGAATGCCGAGTAGTCCCCGGTCAGATCCGGATAGTGACGGGCAATGGTGTAGTCGGCGAGTAGTTGCACCTGGCCTTCCTGTCGAACCGCGAACTCGAACGTTCCGACGCGAATGTGGCTGGCGGCGACTCGGGCGAGTACCGCGCCGGGCTCGGGGCCCTCGCGCATCACGTCGCGGCCGGTGGCAGTGACCGACAGTGCTCGTGTGGTGGGGACGCCGAGGGAATGCATCGCCTCGCTGATCAAGTATTCGCGCAGCATCGGTCCCGTTGCGGCCAAGCCGTCGCCGCCGCGTGAGAATGGCGTACGGCCAGATCCTTTGAGGTGCAGATCGACCTTGCCCTGGTTGGTGTTCAATTCACCGAGCAGCAGTGCGCGCCCGTCTCCGAGCATGGGAACGTATCCACCGAATTGATGCCCGGCGTAGGCCATCGCCACTGGGGTCGAACCTTCGGGAGCTGCTGATCCGGACAGGATGGCCACCCCGTCCTCACTGCGCAGCGCATCGACGTCGAGCGTCAAGGACGTCGCCAACTCCTCGTTGAGGACGAGCAGTCGCGGCTCGGGCGCGGACGCGCCTTCCCAGGAGACCGCGAGGCCCTCCAACTGATCGGCAAAGGTGCTGGTGAGGCCTGGAATTGCGCGGAGCTTCGGATGTACGGCCATAACCGAGGGTAACTGGGCGCGGACTCCTTTTCAGGCGGGGTATGTCACAGCCTGGCCGACGACACGGACGCACACGTGGTCCCCAGGGATGAGGGTGGTGGCAGCGAAGCGCCGGACCGTCACCCGTTCGGTGTCTGTTCCAGTTGCGGTATCGAGGCGGATGCCGAGCAGCATCTCCGATCCGAGGTATTCGACGTCGATCACTCTTCCGGATACGCCGGTTCCGTCCGGAGTGAGTTCGATCTGCTCCGGACGCACCATGATGCGTGCGTCGCCATGAATGCCGTTCGATGCCACCGCGATGTCACCGAGGGCGCATCGGGCCGTACCGTCGGTGACAGACGCTGCCAACACGACGGCGTCGCCGATGAATCGCGCAGTGGGGACGTCGATGGGCGTGGAATATATTTCGCTGGGGGTTCCTATCTGAGCGAGGCGGCCGGCGCTCATCACTGCCACGCGGTCGGCGAACGAAAGAGCCTCGGGCTGATCGTGAGTGACGAGAATCGTGGTGATTCCGGCTTTCTCCAGGACGCCGGCGACGATCCGACGCGTATGCGCCCGCAATCCGGCGTCGAGCGCGGAGAACGGTTCGTCGAGCAACATCAGTTCCGGTTCGCGGGCCAAGGCCCGAGCCAGCGCAACGCGTTGCTGCTGCCCGCCCGAGAGTTGGTCGGGTCGGCGGGTAGCGAAAGATGCGTCCAGCGAGACCATTTCGAGCAGTTCGGTAATTTTGGCTGCGGTCCGGCCCCGTCGGGGCAGTCCGAATCCGACGTTGGCGCCGACAGTGGTGTGCGGGAACAATGCCCCGTCCTGGGCGACGTAGCCGATCGACCGTCGGTGCGCGGGCGTCCACTTTCCGCCTGCAACGACACGGCCGGCGAGTGCGATGGTTCCGGCGTCCGGTCTTTCGAATCCAGCAATCAGACGGAGCAACGTGGTTTTGCCACAACCGGATGGACCGACGATCGCGGTGGTGGACCCACCTTCGACGGTGAGCCCGATCTGGTGAAGAACGGTCGCAGCTCCGAACCTCTTGTCGAGGCCGTGCACTTCGAGTGCGTAGGTCATAATCCGGCTACCTTCTTCGACTGAGTGAAGAGTACGTAGGTCATGGGCAGCGACAGCACGATCATCATGAATGCGTACGGCGCCGCCCCTGCGTAGTCGATCCCGCTGCTCAGCGACCAGAACTGTGTGGCAAGGGTGCGAGTACCGGTCGGTGCCAGCAGCAGAGTCGCGGTCAACTCGTTGACGATTCCGAGGAACACCAACGCCCCACCGGCCGCCGTGGCTGGGGCGGCGAGCGGCAACGTCACTCGGATGAAGGCCGACAGCGGCGAGATACCGAGCGACTGTGCGGACTCCTCCAGACCGATAGGGGCTTGCGCGAGGCCGGCTCGCAGGTTCACCAGCGCGCGAGGCAGAAAGAGCAGCGCATAAGCCGCGATCACGACGGTGACGGTTTGATAGAGCGGCTGCAGGTAACGGATGGACACGGTGATGAATGCCAGTGCCACCACGATTCCTGGTAGCGAACTCGAGATGTACGTGCAGGCTTCGAGGATGCGACTGAGTCGCCCGCGACGGCGGATCGAAATCCAGGCGATCGGGAAGGCGAGCACACAGGTCACAACCGCGCCGGCAACGCCGAAGCCGACGGTTTGGACCACCGCGGAGCCGAGAAAATCGAGCTCCCAGACCGCGGCTCCGCCGATGACGAGCCAGCGCAGGACGCTGACCACCGGGACACCGACGGACAGGACGATCAGCGCCGCGAGGAACAACAGCGCGACCATCGAGTTCTTCCAACCGAGCTCGGCGGGGACTGCCCGACGCGCGGCACCAGCGCCGATGCGGGCATACCGCGCGTTGCCCCTGACGACCGATTCGATCACCAGGAGCGTGAGACAGAGCAGCACCAGGACGCTGGCGAGCATCGTTGCTGCCGACCCGTTGAACGTCGACTGGTACTGATCGAAGATCGCGGTGGTGAACGTATCGAACCGGATGAAGACGAACGCCCCGTACTCGGCGAGCAGGTGCAGGGAGACCAACAGTGCCCCGCCGGCGATGGCCAGCCGTAACTGCGGCACCACGACCTGGAAGAACACTGCCCACGGTCCGGCGCCGAGCGCGCGCGCCGATTCCTCTACCGCCGGGTCGAGTCGACGTAGCGTCGCGGCCACGGGTATGTAGACCAGCGGAAAGTACGACAGCGACGCAATGAGAACCCCGCCATGCAATCCACCGAGGGAGGGGACCGTGCTCACCCACGAATAACTGTTCACGAACGCCGGTACGGCAAGTGGCGCCGCCAGCAGCACAGCCCAGACCTTGGCTCCGAACACTCGGGTGCGTTCGACGAGCCAGGCAGCCATGACGCCGACGACGATGCAGATCGGCACGGTGATGACGACGAGCAAGACCGTATTGGTGAGTAGTTCCCCAACCCTGGGTCGGAGCAACAACGACGACGCAGTATCGAAGCCCGTGTCGATACTTTCTACGATCACGTACCCGAGCGGGATGATCGATGCGGCCGCCACGACGAGCGCGGCGACGGCCAAGGGCAGCGAGATACGGCGTCGGGATCTCCCGCGACGCAACGTATTCGACTCCCTCGGCCGTCGCCGGCCGATCAGTTCGAGATTCAGAGCAGGCCGGCTTCGGTCATCAGTTCGGAAACCTGTGGGCTGTTGAGCTTCGCAGGGTCGACCTGTGGCGCCTGCAGATCAGCCAGCGGAACGAGCTCCGGGTTCGCTGCGACTTCGCTGCCCACCGTGTACTCGAACGACGTTCCGGTCTGCAGGACATCCTGACCCTGTTTACCGGTGATGAACTTCAGGAATTGTTGTGCCGCGTCCTGTTTCGAGCTGGACTCCAGGACGCCTCCACCGGAGACGCTGACAAATGCGCCTGGATCCTCGTTCTTGAAGTAGTGCATTGCGACGTTCTTGCTGTTCTCGCCGGTCTTGGCCTGATCCCCGAACCAGTAGTAGTGGTAGATGACCCCGCCCGGAATTTCACCGGCATTGACGGCCTTCATCACCGTGCTGTTGCCCTTGTAGGTGCGGACGTTGTCCTTCATCCCCGCCAGCCATTGCCGAGTGGCGTCTTCGCCCTTCAGTTCCAGCAGCGCGCTGACGATAGCCTGGAAATCGGCGCCCGAGGGTGAGGCGGCCCATCGGTCTTTCCATGCGGGATCCTGCAGATCGAGCAGAGACTTCGGCAGCTGATCCTGCTTCAGCATGTCCTTGTTGTATGCGAAGACGGTGGAACGGGCTGCGATGCCGGTCCACTTGTTGCTCGACGGACGGTATTCGCTCGGCACCTGATCGAGGGCGTCCTGGTTCACGTCGGCGAACAGACCAGCGTTCTCGACCAGCGTCATCGCGGGGGAGTTCTCGGTGAGAAACACATCCGCGGGTGACCGATCGCCCTCGGCTACGAGTTGGTTGCCGAGTTCGGAATCGCTGCCGTTACGCAGTTCTACCTCGATGCCGGACTCCGCTGTGAAGGCGTCGGCCCATTCCTGTGTCAGCGACTCGTGCTGCGCGTTGTACACGGTGATCTTCTCGGCCGCGCCGGAGTCCGTCTCGTCGTCCGATCCGGAATTCGAGCACCCCGATATGGTCAACAGAGCGGCAGCGGCGAGCGCAACCGCAGACGTCAGTCCGTTTCGTCTTTTCATCGAATGTCCTTTGTCGGCGCAGCGGGACTCTCCAGCCGTCTATAGGAAAATGATGCCATACACAGGATTGGCAAACCTAACGACCGGGGCGGCGGACGCTGAATTCGTGATGTGGTGCGTGCCATCCGAGCGAGGCGACGCGGAGCGGCCCACGCCCCCTGGTCAGAGCCGGCTGATCGCACATCGAGCGCAACATCAGCACTCGGTGCGCGGCTGTAACCGTGCATCCTGCTCAATTACAAAACCAACTATTGCGCTAGCTGATGATTGCGAGTTGTGTCGTAAGTAACAGTGGAGTTGTAGTGGAGGTGAGGTCATGAACGCGAACAGCAGTGCCGACACGCTCATCCAGATCGTCACACCGGAGGGCAAGCGGACGCCCCAGTCGGAGTACAGCGATGCGATCTCGGACGTCACCATCGACACTGTCCGTGAGCTGTACGAGGATCTCGTCGTGGTTCGCCGCATCGACGCCGAGGCGACAGCGTTGCAGCGTCAGGGCGAGCTCGGACTGTGGGCGCCGCTGCTCGGTCAGGAAGCCGCGCAGGTGGGTTCGGCTCGCGCTCTGCACTCCGAGGACTTCGTGTTCGCCAGCTACCGTGAGCACGGCGTCGCATATTGCCGGGGCGTCGACCCGACGGAGATGCTCCGATTCTGGCGCGGTTCGACACAGTCGGGCTGGAATCCCTACGACTACAACATGACGACGCCGGCCATCATCGTCGGATCGCAGGGGCTGCACGCCACTGGCTACGGGCTGGGGATGAAGTTCGATGGCGCGGAGGGCGCTGTCATCACCTACTTCGGCGACGGCGCGACCAGTCAGGGCGATATCTCCGAGGCGCTTGGATTCGCTGCCAGTTTCAGTGCACCGGTGGTGTTCTTCTGCCAGAACAACCAGTGGGCGATCTCGGCGCCGGTATCGGTCCAAACCCACATCACCATTGCCGAACGAGGTCGCGGATTCGGGGTTCCGGCCCTGCGTGTGGATGGTAACGACGTCCTGGCGGTACTGGCGGCGACGCGTATCGCGTTGGCCAGGGCACGTGAAGGAAGTGGCCCGACGCTGATCGAGGCTCTCACGTATCGCATGGGTCCGCACACCACATCCGATGACCCGACGCGGTATCGGTCCGCTGCACTCGACGACGAGTGGAAGCGTAAAGATCCGATCGAACGGATCCGGTTGCTGCTCGAGCGTGCAGGTGCCCTGGACGAGAAATTCGAGGCTCGAGTCCGGGACCGCGCGGACGCGACGGCCGAGCAGCTGCGAGCGGGATGTCTCGGCACGATCGAGCCGTCGCCGATGTCTCTGTTCGACCACGTCTATGCCGAACCGCACTCGCTGATAACCGAAGAGCGGGAACACTATTCCGCCTACCTTGCCGGATTCGAAGGAGCACGGTCATGACCACAACACTCGCCGCGCCCAGGACGCTCCCGATCGCGCCGAAGACGCTTCCGCTCGGAAAGGCGCTGAACGCCGGATTGCGCCGAGCCATGGACGAAGATCCGAAGGTGATCCTTCTCGGTGAAGACATCGGCAAACTAGGTGGTGTCTTCAGGATCACCGAGGGGCTGCAGAAGGATTTCGGGTCGAACCGGGTGATCGACACTCCGCTCGCCGAGTCCGGAATCATCGGCATGGCAGTAGGTTTGGCCATTCGTGGTTACCGTCCGGTCTGCGAGATTCAGTTCGATGGCTTCATCTATCCAGCGTTCGACCAGATCGTCTCGCAGGTGGCCAAGCTGCACTATCGAACCAGCGGCAACGTCAAGATGCCGATCACCATTCGCGTCCCCTACGGAGGTGGTATCGGCGCCGTCGAGCATCACTCGGAGTCCCCCGAGGGCTACTTCGCCCAGACCGCAGGCCTTCGCGTGGTCAGCTGCAGCAACGCGGCCGACGCCAACACGATGATTCGGCAGGCCATCGCGTCGGACGATCCGGTGTTGTTCTTCGAACCAAAACGTCGCTATTGGCAGAAGGGTGAGGTCGACGTCACGGCTTCACTCGACGATGCCTGTCCGCTGCACAAGGCCCGCGTCGTGCGCGCAGGAACCGACGCGACGATCGTCGCGTACGGACCTCTGGTGACCACCGCGCTTCAGGCAGCGGATATTGCTGCAGAGGAGGGACATTCGATCGAAATCATCGACTTGCGCTCCCTCTCCCCACTCGACATGGACACGATCGTCACCTCGGTACGCAAAACCGGTCGACTCGTCGTGACGCACGAGGCCGCGACCTTCCTCGGAATCGGTGCGGAAGTTGCTGCACGCGTACAGGAGCAGTGCTTCTTCAGTCTCGAAGCTCCGGTACTGCGAGTCTGTGGATTCAGCACTCCGTACCCGCCGGCGAAGCTGGAGGAGCACTTCCTTCCTGATGCCGACCGGATTCTCGACGCCGTGGACCGCGCACTCGCTTTCGGACAGACCTGACATGGCGACCGTCAAGAGCTTCCTGCTTCCAGATCTTGGGGAGGGTCTCACCGAAGCCGAGCTGATCACCTGGTCGGTGAAGGTCGGTGACACCATCGAACTCAATCAGGTCATCGCCGAGGTGGAAACCGTCAAGGCGTGTGTCGAACTGCCCTCCCCCTATGCGGGCATCGTCACCGCTCTCCACGCGGAGGAGGGAACCACCGTCGAGGTCGGCGCCGCACTGATCGATATTTCCCAAGCAGCGGAGGTAGATCCTGCACCGGAAGAACCGGCCCAGCAAGAAGAGCACGTCCCCGTCCTGGTCGGATACGGGGTTGCCGGGATGGCACCGAGCAAACGAGCGAACCGCAGACAGCCCGCGCCACCGGTGGCCGATTCGGCTGCCGCCAAGCCGTTGGCGTCACCACCGGTTCGGCACGTCGCGCAGCAGGAAGGCGTCGATCTGGCCGAGGTGCCCGCCACCGGAACGCATGGCGACGTCACTCGTGCAGATATTGCTGCCTATCTCGACCGGGCTCCCGAGAAGGTCGATGCTGGGAGGGATGAGACTCGCACTCCGATCGCAGGCGTCCGAAAGCACACGGCCGCAGCGATGGTCGCCAGTGCCTTCACCGCTCCCCACGTCACCGAGTTCATCACCGTCGATGTCACGCCGACCATCGAACTACTGGACTCGCTGCGGACCACCGATCATTTCCGCGAGGTGCGCCTGACGCCCTTGGCGATGGTTGCCAAAGCGTTGTTGGTTGCGCTGCGGGGCAATCCGAGCTTGAACTCAGAGTGGGACGAGAACCGGCAGGAAGTTGTCACCAAGCACTACGTCAATCTGGGCATCGCCGCTGCCACGCCGCGGGGTCTGATGGTGCCCAACATCAAGAACGCGCACCTGCTCGGCCTGAAGGACCTTGCGTATGCGCTGTCCGCGTTGACGGGGACGGCAAAGGAAGGCAAGACCGGGCCCGGCGATCTCGCCGAAGGAACGATCACCATCACCAATGTCGGTGTCTTCGGGGTGGATTCGGGGACACCGATACTCAATCCCGGTGAGGCAGCGATCTTGTGCTTCGGAGCAATCCGGCGTCAACCGTGGGAGTGCGAGGGCGAGATCGCGTTACGGTCGGTGACCACGCTGAGCTTGTCGTTCGATCACCGTCTCGTCGACGGCGAACAGGGGTCGAGATTTCTCGCCGACATCGCCTCGATGCTGTCCGACCCCAGAAATTTGATCGCGTTGAGTTGAGAGCACGTGCTCGGTTCCGGGCCAATGCGGTGGACGCTCGATCGCGTCGGGAATCCTGGTTTCGACATCGCCTTTGGCGGCATTGATCTGAAACTGCTTGAGGTACAAGCTTTTTCGGAGATCCGCGCCGGAGAGGTCGGTGTCGCGTAGATCCGCCCCGATCATATCGGCGAATCGCAGATCGTACCCTCGCATGTCAGCTGCAACAAGGTAGGCGCCGCGGAAGCTGGCACCGGACAGGTCGATGCCCGTCAGTCTCTTCCCGACGAGGTCCGCCCCTCGATAGTTCCTTTTCTTGCCCTTTGCCTGTGCCCGAACCAGATCGCTGGCCGCCAGCAATACCTCGTTCACTTGTCCTCGATGTCGATCGATGTCGAGCTGGGCGAGCTCCTCGGCGGACCCGTCGGCAAGCGCCTCGGTGGTGTGAAGCATGCTCTGTAGCCGCGCACGAACCGGCTCGGCTGCTGGAAGGCCGACTGCCTCGGTCAAGTACCAGAGCAGCTCGTGCAGCGCACGCACAACGGGAAAGACCTCGAACATCCGACCTGCAAGAGCGGTATCCTCGCGCCAACTTCGGCCGCCGAACGTGTGCTGTGAGACTTGTTGCCCGGCGCCGAAGCAGTCGTACACCGTGCACTCACGGAATCCTGAGCTGCGGAGCTTCGTGTGTATTCCGCAGCGAAAGTCCTCTTGCAGATTGCGGCAGGGCTCGCCTGCATCCTTGTCCACGGCGAAGTCGGAGGATCGGGCGAACGGCAACGCCGTGGCAGCAGAGACCGAAGCAGCTCGAACAGTCGGCGAGCAGGTTGGGTCGTGGGGCGGGCGGAGTCACCTGTCAACTGTCGTCGGCTCTGATGTGCCGGTCAAGTCACCTCGACTGACCTGCCGTAACAAGTGGGAATTGTGGCCGCACAAGTGCAAGACCTCTACCGGCCGCGCACTCGAGCAGTCAACGTATAGGCATGACCCCACCAGCCATCCTGACATCATCGCGGACACGGCTGTTCGAGAACCTCGACCGCCCTGGGCAGGTGCTCGAACACCTCGGCCCCAACTGGTTCGCATCGATCATGGGCACCGGCATCGTCGCCAACGCAGCGGCGACGCTTCCGCTACATGTCACCGGCCTCCACACCTTCGCGCTGATCGTGTGGGCAATCGCGTCGACGGCGTTGATCGCCTTGGTCGCAGCGTTCGCAGCGCACTGGATCCTGCACGGCGGCAATGCCCGTCGGTACGCACGACACCCGGTTGCGTCACTGTTCTACGGTGCCCCGCCGATGGCGTTTCTGACGGTCGGCGCCGGAACACTGCTCGTCGGCAAAGACGTACTGGGGCAGAGCGCGGCATTGTCGATCGACGTGGTCCTGTGGACGGCAGGCACGCTGATGGGACTGGCGACAACCGTGTGGATTCCATGGCGGATGATCGCTGCGCGCGCCCACGCTGCGCCGCTGCCGGCTTGGCTGATGCCCGTCGTCCCACCGATGGTTTCTGCCTCGACAGGAGTATTTCTGTTGCAGCACATGGACGGTCGCCCACGATTGGTACTTCTTGTCGCCTGCTATGCGATGTTCGCGCTGAGCCTGACCGTCGGCATGTTCACCATGGCGCTGATCGGACGACACCTCTTTCGCGGTGGCACTCCGCCGCTTGCGGCCATGCCCACAGTGTGGATCTGCCTAGGGTTGATCGGCCAGTCCATCACCGCAGCGAACCTGCTCGGCGGCGCCTCGGCAAAGGTGTTCTCCGGCGAGGATGCAGCCATCGCGTCGGGTCTGCATGTCTTCGGGATCGTCTACGGAATTGTGATGGGAGTATTCGGCGCGCTCGTGTTCGCGACTGCCACTGTCTTGACCGTCAGGGCTGCGTCCCAGGGACTGACGTTCTCGCTGACCTGGTGGAGCTTCACCTTCCCCGTCGGCACCTGTGTCACGGGTGCCGCAGCTCTCGGAACAGCAACGAACAGTACCGGGCTACATCTGCTTGCCGTCGCACTGTTTGTGCTCCTTGTCACCGCATGGGTGGTCGTCGCGACCAACACGGTGCGCGGGTCGGTGTCGGGGCGAATTTTTCTCCCGGCGTGAGATCGGGAGCTGCGTTGAAGTCGGATCGGAAGTCACACAGTCGGTAGGGCGCTGGACACGGTCGTCCCGGAAGGCTCCTCGATGATTCGACAGGACTCGATACACCCATTGTTGCCACTCGACGTCGTCCACATCCTTCGTTCCGCCGGATGCGTCTACGCCGAGGACGAGCCACAGTTGCTGACCGCCGCCTTCGAGGACGCTGAACTCGAAGACATGGTGTCTCGACGCGCGTCGGGGATCCCGCTGGAGCAGTTGCTCGGGTGGGCCGAGTTCTACGGCATACGCGTGACCGTCGGCCCCGGTGTTTTCGTGCCTCGCCGACGCACCGAGTTGTTGGTCGAGCAGGCCGCATCACTCTCGATCGAGACCGTGGTCGACATCTGTTGCGGTTCGGGCGCAGTCGGAGCCGCCCTGATATCCGGGCTCCCGGGCATCGAATTACATTGCACCGACATCGATCCGGTTGCTCTCGAGTTCGCCCGAATCAATATCGAGCCCCTCGGTGGCCAGGTGCACGAGGGTGACTTGTATGCGGCACTACCGTTGAACGTGTGCGGCAACGTCGATGTCGTGGTGGCGAATGCGCCCTACGTTCCGACGGATGAGATCGGTTCGATGCCGTCGGAAGCGCGCGATCATGAACCGAGGGTGGCCCTCGACGGCGGCGTCGACGGTCTCGCGGTGCAGCGGCGGGTGGCGGCGGACGCACCGCGCTGGCTTGTCCCCGGCGGTCATCTGCTGATCGAAACCAGCGCGCTGCAGGCACCCGAGACCGCGAGCCTCGTTCGAGACGCAGGCTTCGACACACGCGTCGTGCGCTCGGACGAGCTCGATGCAACGGTCGTGTTCGGAACGATTCCGACGTGTCGCCACTAGAACTGCTGCACGGCCGACCGTCGCTACGGTGACCGCTCGAACTCGAAATTCGTCGAGGTTCTACGGTCAAGTCATGAGCATGGAAGTCACGGCGCGGAACCAGATGTATCGGACGATGAATGCATCCTCGCAACAGACGAAGTTCTCGGCTGAGACCGCGCGCAGGATATTGACTTTCGCGCAGCCACACCGGCGCAAGCTGATCGGATTCGTCCTGCTCAGCGTGGTACTGGCGGCGCTGGCGGTCGCAACGCCAGTCCTCGCCGGTCGAGTCGTCAACGCAATCGTCGACGGCGACGCGTTCGAGGTTGTCATGCGCCTGGCATTGCTGATCGGGCTCATCGCCATCGTCGACGCAGCTATCGGCCTTTTCAGCCGGTTGCTGTCCTCGAACATCGGCGAGGGTCTGATCCTCGACCTACGTACCGCGGTGTTCGACCACGTGCAGCGGATGCCGATTGCGTTCTTCACCCGCACCAGAACGGGCGCCCTCGTCAGTCGACTCAACAACGACGTCATCGGCGCGCAGAGAGCGTTCAGCGACACCCTGTCCGGAGTGGTGAGCAACCTGGTCACCCTGGTGCTGACCTTGGTCGTCATGATCGGGATCTCCTGGCAGGTCACTCTGATGGCCTTGATTCTCTTGCCGGTCTTCGTGATACCCGCACGGCGGATGGGCCGGCGGCTGGCGCGTCTGCAACGTGAGGCGGCCGACCACAACTCGGCGATGAGTACCCAGATGACCGAGCGGTTCTCCGCCCCGGGAGCGACGTTGGTGAAGTTGTTCGGCCAACCCGACATCGAATCCACCGAGTTCGCGGTACGTGCTTCCCGTGTCCGCGACATCGGCGTCCGCAGCGCAATGGTGCAGACGGTCTTCATCACGGCGTTGACGCTCGTGTCGGCACTTGCACTCGCCGTCGTCTATGGGCTCGGCGGTTTCTACGCGCTCCGTGGTCAGCTCGACCCCGGCTCTGTGGTGGCACTGTCGCTGCTACTTACCCGGTTGTATTCGCCGCTGACGCAGCTGGCCAGCGCCCGCGTCGAGATCATGAGTGCACTCGTCAGTTTCGAGCGAGTCTTCGAAGTGCTCGATCTGGTTCCGCTGATCCAGGACAAGCCCGATGCGGCACCCGTTCCGGACGGGCCGGTGTCGGTGGAACTCGACAACGTCCGATTCGCCTACCCGTCGGCCGACAAGGTGTCCCTGGCCTCGCTCGAAGAAGTGTCCACGCTCGATTCACGCGGCGGCGAGGAAGTTCTGCACGGCGTGTCGTTCCGCGCGGAGCCCGGCCAGATGGTGGCACTCGTCGGCACCTCGGGTGCAGGTAAGTCGACGATCGCCCAGCTGATTGCACGGCTGTACGACGTCGACAGTGGCGCAGTACGCCTCGCGGGCGTCGACGTGCGCGACCTGACCGCCGAGTCGATTCGCGGTGCAGTCGGAATGGTGACCCAGGACGGGCATCTGTTCCACGAGACCATCCGAGCGAACATCGTGTTGCCGCGACCGGACGCGATGGACGAGGAAGTGTGGGATGCGCTGAACCGGGCCAGGTTGAGCGATCTCGTTGCTTCGCTGCCTGACGGGCTGGACACTGTCGTCGGCGAGCGTGGGTACCGGTTGTCCGGCGGTGAAAGGCAGCGACTGACGATCGCACGTCTACTCGTCGCGCGCCCGCGAGTGGTGATTCTGGACGAGGCCACCGCGTCGTTGGACTCGACGTCGGAGGTCGCCGTCCAGGCTGCGCTGAGCGAAGCGCTGGAAGGGAAGACGTCCGTGGTGATCGCTCACCGACTGTCGACCATCCGTGCCGCCGACGTCATTCTGGTCGTCGAAGCAGGGCAGATCGTCCAGCGCGGTACGCATGAGGAACTCCTCGCAGCGGGGGGACGCTATGAGGAGCTGCATCGGACCCAGTTTTCGGTGGAAGCGCAGCCTGCGGAGTGACCCGGGAAGCGGGGCTTAGCAGTTGCTGGGTGCGGGGACCCCGTCGAAGCGGGCATTGAGCCAGTCCAGTGCCTGCGGTAATCCGAGGACCGCGGCGGTGAGGTGGTCGTTACTTTCCACCTGGACTTCTTGGACCTGGACGCCGGCGGCGCAGTAGCGGCCGAGTGTGTTGGTGATCGACGAGACTGGAATCAGGGCGTCGGTGGGGCTGTGCCACTCGAAGTACGGCGCCTTCGGCACTCCTGGGTACATTTCGACGCTGTTCTCGTTGACGGCGGCGACCATTTCTGGGCTGTTGATCAGGTCGGTGGTGTTGGCGACCTGGGTCGCGCTTTTGCCTGCGCCCACACGAAGGATGTCGTTGGTGCATCCGTTCTGCATTTCACGAGCCATTTGCTGTCCGAGCGGGTTGAGCTGCGCGGTGATGGGAATGCGGTTGGGGTATTCGCGTTCGAGACCGAGCGCTGCTGCGAAGGCGAGGCCGAAGACGGGATGGGGACTGAATCCGAGCTCGCGGGCCATCCGCTCGAGGTTCATCGGAGCTCCGCCTGCTGCGCTTCCGACGATGTTCAGCTCGGGCGCGTAGGCAGCCTGCAAGGCCGCAGCCCACGCCGTTGCCATTCCGCCGCCGGAGTATCCCGCGAGTGCCACTGGGCTCTGCGCTACCTGGAGTGGATCGAAGTGCTGGGCGGCCCGAATGCTGTCGAGGACGATCTGTCCGCCCATTTTCGCGGCGCCGTATGCGCTGTTCGGTCCGAGGTGATCGGCGATGTTGACGGTCCAGCCGCGCTGCAGAGCAACATTGAGTGCCGGGGCTTCGCGAATGACGAGGTCGGGGTCGTTGGACCATAGCGCCTGTGATGGAGCGCATTCCAAACCGAGTGCATTGATGATGTGTTGGTAGGAGAGCAAGGGGCCGTTGGGCGCTTTGCTTTTAGGTGCGATGACGGTGGTGACTGCCGCGATCGGCGCACCGGTCGAATTCGTCGAACGGAACCGCAGCTGCCAGACGTCGACGTCCAAGAATCCGGCCGGCGGAGCCATCGGGCGACTCGAGATGATGTCGCCCGGGTTCTTCGCCTCCAGATCCGGCGTCGGACCGTAGAACGCGTCAGAGATCGGCGTCGGTTGTAGCGGACCAGCAGCAGCCGGTACAGCTGCCACCAGGGCGGAACACGCGACCAAGGCCGCGGTCACTCCGGCAGCCCCCATCAATGCAATAGCGCGCATAGCGTCATACCCTTTCGAAAAGTATCCGACCCGAACTGAGACTGGCTTATTTCGCAACCACCCGAGGGATATATGTAAAAAGATATCCCACCCGTTACTCTCCGCCCTCCCAGGGCGCGGACGAGAAAGTGCGCCGAAAAAATGTTGGAGCCCATAAAGGGTGTGTGATACGAGGCTATGAGTTGTTCTCGATGACGACCTCCGACGGCCGTTTGTCTTCACGAATTCCACGCCAGCTCGGATGACGGAGATGCATGGATTCGGTCCATTCATAGAACCGAACCTCGGCGACGAGAGTCGGCGTGGTCCAGACGGCATCTTTTCGATCTGCGGTGGGAAGTTGCTCGGAGAATGGTGATACTTCGGTCTCGAGCGGAGCCAGCAGCTCACTGAGCTGCTCGAGTGCGCGGTCGCTGAAGCCGGTTCCGACGCGACCCAGATACTGGAGCCCCTCTGGTCCGGGAGCACCGACCAACAGCGACCCAGGCCCACCTGCGCGACGGCCGCGGCCGCGTCGCCACCCCCCGATG
>JBBPZN010000101.1:0-6951 GCA_038198705.1 Mycobacteriales bacterium | reverse complement strand
CGAGACGACACTGATGTCGCGTGAGACAAGCCACGGCCCGAGGTCGAAGCCGCTGCGAACCAAGGACCGGGGAGCGGGCACCAGGCAGGCACCGTGGCGCCAGGCAAGCCACATCTCCTCGCAGGACGCGTCGAAGGCCACCGACAGGCCGGCCAAAACGCGATCGCCAGGTCCGAGTGGGTCGTCCTGCAGGAATATTCGAGCTTCGGCGTCGACGAACGCTGCCGCGTTGCGGTGGCTGACCGCGACGCCCTTCGGGGTACCGGTCGAGCCAGAAGTGAAGATGACCCAAGCGTCGTTGTCGAGGGTCGGTGCGGGAAGTGTGTCCGGGTTCGGAATGTCCTGCTTCTCGGCGGTACCCGGCGCGATTCCGTCCGCGGTAACGATGGCTACGACCTGGGCTTCACCGAACACGAGATCGGCGCGCTCGTCCGGATCGTCGGCATCGACGGGGACGTAGGCGGCCCCGACATTCAGGATCGAGAGAATCGCGACGTACAGGGAGAAGGAGCCCGACGGCATCCTGATTCCGACGCGGTCACCGCGGCGCACCCCGGCTCGCACCAGCCACTGCGCGCCCTCGTCGATGTCGACGAGCAACTCGCTGTAGGACTCCGAGACCGTGCCGTCGTCGATCGCGAGTGCGTCTGGATACTGAGCTGCAGTTGAGCGGAGAACGTCGATGAGAGTGCGCTCCGCGGGAGCGCACTCGGAGCGCAAGAAAACGGCGGGAACGTCAGCCGAGGGCAGCGTGGTAGCCGATTCCGATTGTAATTGCACAGAAAACCGGGTGTCCTTCTTCTCGTGCGGCATCGCATTGCAGGGTGAACGACTTTGCGGGTGAACGTGGACCGTCGTTATCTCATGCTCGGTTGGCCAGAAGGTGAACAAACCGTTGAGCTCGGCACTGTGCGAATCTTACTCGGGATCGGGAGGCGAGCCTGCGGAGCCGATCCGAGGTGAGGGATCAGCCGGTGACGTCCACTGCCAGGCCTGCGGTGATGCGAAGGAGTTCGGTACACGTCGTCCTGAACACCGTGCTGGGATGCCCCGCCGCGGCCCACAACTCCCGGTGACCGGCCAGCGAGTCGTCGACGAATGTCGGCAGGTTGGTGGGGTGTCCAACGGGTGCGATTCCGCCGATCGGCTGGCCGGTGGCGTATTTGACCACCTCGAGCGGGGCCCGGGTGACGGTGCCGCCCAGTCGAGTACCCGTGGCGTCGAGGTTTACCCGATGCGCGCCGGACACTAGTAACAGCACCGGATCGTCGTCGAGTAGGAATACCAAAGACTTCACGATCGAGCCGACGCTCACTCCGAGTGACTCCGAGGCTGCTTCGGCAGTAGCGGTCGGTGCAGCGAGAGTGATGACGACGCCGTGGTGTCCGCGAGAGATCAGGATGTCGGCGACGTGGGCTGCGTTCGGATGAAGAAGCCGGGGCATATCCCAAGGGTATTGCTACGGCGCCTCATTCGCAGTCAGGACAGGAGTGCAATCCGCGCCCCGACCCGAATGAAAGCGAACAGGCTGAGTCCGGCCGCGGGGTTGTCATACCTCGTCGCCTGCTGGGGAGCTCTCTTCTCCTCGGACCGAACGCACCGTCCGCCTAGCGGTGAAACCGAACAGCAAGGCGAGTCCCACCACCGTGTAAATCGCGAGGGCGATGGCAGGTTGGCCGAGCCCGGACCCGGAGAAGTACACGATGCTGCGTACCCCTTCGGTGCCGATTCCGGGGGTGATCCATCTACCGACGGCTGCATAGAAGTCCGGCAGCACGTTCGGTCCGAATGCGCCACCGGCGCTGGGGTTTCCGAGAATCACGAACACGATGATGGCCAGGGGTACGGCAGCGACACCGATCGCGGCACGTAATCCGAGGGTGAACAGTGACGTCGCGAGGACGATGCCGGTGCCGAGGATCCACAGTGGGAACCAATGACCGGCGTACGTGCCGAGAACGTGGGTGACGATGAGTGCTCCGAAAGCCCCGGACAGCACCGAATATGCGAAAAATACTCCGGACTGCACAACGGCTTCACGCACAGTCTTCGGGGCGCCGATGAGAAGCCCGACGGCGGCGGCGAGTAGATATCCACCGACCACCCAGCCGACCGAGAGGTAGAAGCCGGAGAGTCCGCGGTTGTCGTGAATATTGACGGGGATGTCGTCGCGGACGACGAAGGTGCGGTTCTGACTTTGCTCGACCTCGGCGAAGATTCTGTCGAGTGCTTCCGAGATAGAACTTCCTGCCGCGGTCGCGGTGATCAACGTATCTGTGCCCGTGGGGCTGACGACGAAGATACCCAGGATGTCGCGTTCACGCAGCAGTGCACGTGCGTTGCCGGTGGTGCTCACCGTTCGCGCCTCGAGTGGGGCGCCGTCGATGGCATTGAGATTGTCGGCAGTGTCGGTGTCGATTCCAGCGGGGAGCCCTTGCTCGGCGACCACGGCGATGGGGATGTCGTGCGGGGTCGGCTCATGGAACGCGGCGACATAACTGAGGATGAAGCCGAGTTGGAGTAGCAGCACTCCGAACGCGAGCCAGGCAACCTTGCGCATGGGACTCCTTCTCGATCGATTCTGGATAACCTCAAGCAATTGTGGATACTCCAGGTATTGAATACTCTAGGTATCGTGAATGGTGAAGGTCAACAATCGTGGGCGCCGACACAGCGGCCCGGACGCGAAAACGTACGCGAGCGTCTGCTCGACGCTGCCGCCGAGGAATTCACCGAGAACGGGTACGCAGCGGCCAAACTGCAGGACATCGCGCAACGGGCCGGATTCACCAAAGGTGCCGTCTATTCCAACTTCGAGTCCAAGCAGGCCATGTTCGCAGAGCTATTGTCCAGGCGATCCATGGAATTAGCCGCGAGCGTGCTGGGTACGGTCGCAGGCCTCGGCCCCGGTGACGCGGCGAGCCGAATCGGGGACGCAATCGCGTCGTGGGTCGTCGCAGAACCCCGGTGGCCACTACTCGTCACCGAATTCGGAATACAGGCAGGGCGTGATCCGAAACTGGCACAGGCTTACAAGCGTGAGCGTCGACACTTACGCACAGAACTCGCGACCATTATCTCCGAACGGGCGGCAGCCTGGGGCGTCGTCGATGCACTCCACGCGCACCGAATAGCTACCTCGCTCCTGGCACTGATCTCGGGACTGGCGGTGGAACACTCCGTCGATCCGGACGAAATCAACGAAAGCGCGATCGGCGGAGCGGTCACCGAACTCCTCGCGGGAGCGATCGCGCGCGCTGTGTCAAGAGATTGAGGATGGATCGACCGGGTATCCGCTCCCAATGACTGCTCAGAACCCCGAACCGAACGACACCCCAGGACTCGAGCCCGGCGGCTCCGTGCAGCCAGGAGACACGCCCCCAGCGGAAACCGGAGTCAGTGGGCCACAACACAACCCTCCACAGCGGAGTCGCGCGGTACCGATTGTGTTCTTCGTCATCATCGGTATCGTGGTAATCCTGGTCGCTGGCGGGCTCTTCGGCCGAATCTTCGGCTTTCTCTGAGCACGGCCGAAAAAAGGTTCAGCGTAGGTGTTACGCGGTGTGACATAAACATCAGGCGTCTATCGAGTGCGGCTAGGCTCGGCCACATGACGGAACGAAACTGGAACGCATTCTCGGTCGAGATTTCCGACCACATCGCGGTGGTTACCCTGCTCGGGCCAGGCAAGGGCAACGCGATGGGGCCTGATTTCTGGACCGAATGTCCGCAGTTGTTCACGCAGCTCGACGCAGACCCGGAAGTACGAGCAATACTGCTGACGGGATCAGGTAAAAACTTCACCTATGGGCTCGATCTCGCAGCGATGGGCAGCGAGTTCGCTCCCTTGATGGCGGACCAAGCGCTTGCCGGTCCGCGCACTGTCTTTCACGACACCGTCAAAAGAATGCAACAGGCCACCAACGCGGTCGCGGACTGCCGCAAACCCGTCGTAGCTGCGGTACACGGTTGGTGCATCGGCGGTGGACTAGACCTGATCAGTGCCGCGGATATCCGCTACGCGAGTGCGGATGCGAAGTTCAGCGTCCGCGAAGTGAAGGTGGCGATCGTCGCAGACATGGGTTCTCTCGCGCGCCTGCCCGCGATCATCGGAGATGGACATCTTCGGGAACTCGCGCTGACTGGTAAGGACATCAATGCCGCACGCGCAGAGAAGATCGGCCTGGTGAACGACACCTTCGCCGATCACGACGCGCTGCTGCACGGCGCCCGTGCGGCGGCTGCCGAGATCGCGGCCAACCCACCGCTCGTCGTGCAGGGAGTGAAGGCGGTGCTCGATCACTCCCGGTCGGCCGCCGTTGACGACAGTCTTCGTTATGTCGCCGCGTGGAATGCCGCGTTCCTCGCCTCCAACGACCTGACCGAAGCGATTACCGCCGTCTTCGAGAAGCGACCGGCCCACTTCAACGGTCGCTGATGGAACTGGATTTCGTTGCGGAACTCGGCACTCAACTCGTTCGGATCCAGCAGATCCGCGAACGGAAATTAGCTCAGCTTTCGGTTGAATCGGGAGGCGTCGACGGAGCCGCGTTCGTGTGTCTGTTCCGATTGCTACGTGATGGCCCGATGCGGTCGAGCGAACTGGCACAACTGGTCAACTCGGACCCATCCACAGTGAGCCGGCAGGTCGCGCAACTCGTCGAACACGGACACGTTGAGCGTTTGCGCGACAAAAGCGATGGCCGCGCCTACGTACTCGCGGTCACGGAGTCAGGCAGAGACGTCGCACGCCGTATCTACCATCGACGCACCGAAAGTCTGGGGCGCGTCCTCGAGGACTGGTCGAAGGAAGATCAGGCGGCGTTGGTCGGCCTCCTCGAGCGTTTCCTCACCGACTACGAGCGTGTGCGAGCCGATCGGTTCATCGCTCGCGAAGGGCGAATCTGAACGCGTAAAATTATTGATAGGGGTGAGGGGGAACGCAGTGCCAGGAATCTGGGGGCGGTGGAACTCGCTGAACCCGCGTAGGCGGGAGGGCGAACATACGGTCGAAACGATCGAACGGAGAGTGGCTTTCGGTATTGCCCTCTTCGTGCCGCTCTTCGCAGTGATCGGTGCCCTGGTCATGTTTTCCGCAGAAGGCCCAGTTTCGCTCCCTCGACGGTTGCTGTGTGGAGCCGTATTGATCTCGACTATTCCTGTCGGTGCGTGGTGGTTACTGCGCGGACGACGATCAGCGCGGATGCCGGGGTGGTTCGTGTTCTACGCCGACGCGGGTGTCGCACTCGTATTGACCACTTTCACCGACCGGGG
The DNA here is from genome assembly GCA_038198705.1 of Mycobacteriales bacterium. Classification (GTDB taxonomy): domain Bacteria; phylum Actinomycetota; class Actinomycetes; order Mycobacteriales; family Mycobacteriaceae; genus Rhodococcoides. The sequence goes on along the minus strand of JBBPZN010000101.1, from coordinate 1,677 downwards.
GCTTGCACTGCATGTGGCCGTGTTGTTCGCGGTAATCGGGGTCTACATTGTGTACTTCTCCCCGCAGTCGGTTCTCCTGATGCATTCGGCGTTCGTCAGTTCTGTGATTCTTGTGCTGGCCGTCGGCACGTACATCGAGGGAGTCCACGATCTCCTATCCGTGATCGCAAGGGCGCTCGTCGTTTTCATCGTCGTGAACTCCGTCATCGTGTTTCGCGCCGTGATCCAAGCTCAGCTCGAACTCGCGAATATCGATTCGCTCACCGGCTTGCTGAACCGTCGTGGATTCGGCAATCGGATCGGGATCCTGCTGGACGAGTCTGATCCGGGGGACTTGATCACGCTGTTCGTTGTAGATATCGATCAGTTCAAATCGGTGAACGACACCTACGGCCATGCCGCTGGAGACGAGGTGCTGAGATCGACCGCCGATCGGCTGGCCGCTGCGGTCCCCGAAGGTGCCTGTCTGGCACGGACAGGGGGCGAGGAATTCACCGTCGCAGTCGCGGCCAAGCCATGCAGTGTCGCTATGCTCGCCGAACGATTGTCGGTAGCGGTGCATCGACCGGAGGACCGGATATCGATAACAGGCAGCATCGGAGCGGCCGTACTGTCTGTGGACTCGTGGAAAAACATGCCTGCTGAGAACGCAGCGGAGGTAATTCACTCCGCGTTGTCGGAAGCTGATGACGCCATGTACGAGGCAAAGAGGTCCGGCGGCAACCGGGCGAAGGTTTTCGGCGGGTAAAAAGCTGGTCCGTGAACGACGCGCCCACGGACCAGCGAGGACTATCAGCGCAGCGCGCTCTTCGGGTCGTTCCAGAGTTGATCGGTGAAATCCTCCAGTGCAACGAGAACCACGGTGTCCTCGGCACGGCGCAAAATCGACTTGCTGGCACGCACCTGCACGACATCCCCCGTTTTATCGGTCATCCGCCACAACGAATCCGCCCGAGTCGCGACCGTCGTCAGGAACATGTCCGCGACATTGACGCCCTCGGGCGCCTGGTCAGGGAAAATGTCATGAAGGTGGAAGTCCGCGCGCTCGGATCGGTCGGTTCCGAAGAGTCCGTCGAACGCCTCGTTGGCAAATACGATCGCGCCATCGGGGTCGACAGCGAGAATCGGCACAGGAATACGGTCGAGAACTACGGTGACAGGTAGATCAGGAAACTGCGCTGGATCGGAAATCGCTCGCGAGTCCGAGTTACGTCGTTCTCCACCCGCTTCTGTGGCCGATGCATCGTTGGAATTGCTGTCACTCATAATTCTCCCCGCCTGGTGCTTCGTTCGCTCGGTCTCGTGAAGGAAGTGCGAAAAACTTCTCAGTGCTCCGGATTGTCCGCCAAACGCTGGAAGGACGCAGCGATTTCGGCTTCTGCCTCAGTACGGCCTACCCAGTCCGCGGCAGTAACATGCTTGTTGGGCTCGAGATCCTTGTAATGGACGAAGAAGTGCTTGATTGCGTCCAGTTCGAAGGTCGAGACATCACTCAGATCCTGAATGTGATCCCAGCGAGGGTCGCCGGCCGGGACACACAGAACCTTGTCGTCGCCGCCTGCCTCGTCGACCATCTTGAACATCGCGACAGGGCGGGCTTCGACGAGGACACCGGGGTGAACCGACTCGGGGAGCAGGACGAACGCGTCGAGTGGGTCGCCGTCCTCACCGAGGGTG
>JBBPZN010000100.1:0-2956 GCA_038198705.1 Mycobacteriales bacterium | reverse complement strand
GGTACCCGATGGTCTACGACATGGTCGAGCGCGCGAAGCGAACGTTCGGTGAACAGAAGCGTCAGCGTCAGATGGACCGCGCGCGTCAGTACATCGAGCAGATCGACGCCACCTGGGTCATCCCGTCGGCTGGGCCGCCGTGCTTCCTCGACGACGAGTTGCGGTTCCTCAACGACGTCTACGAAGATCCGTCGAACATCTTCCCGGACCAGATGGTCTTCCTCGACCAGATGCGTCGCAACGGCCACGACAAGGGTCTGTTGATGATGCCGGGAACCACCTCGACCTTCGAAGGAAGTGAGCTGCTCGCACACGAGCATCCGATTCCGGTCGACGAGGTCGAGGCGATCTTCACCACCGGCAAAGCCGACTACATCGAGGCGTACGCCCAGCGTCAAGCCGGGGTCATTGCCGCGGAGAAAGCTGCGTGGGCTCCGGCCGAGGGTGAGCTGTTGCTCGAGCCGCTTCGCGCATTGTTCGAACCGATCATGATTCAGTCCGACCAGATCTGCGACGGCATCGGCTACCCGGTTGCGATGATGCTCGGCGAGGAAACCGTCGTACTCGATTTTCCGAAACGGATCGTGCGTGAGCCGATCGTGAAGGAACGGTTCCGCTACAGCTTCACGATCGCGCCCGAACTGGTTCGCACGGCAGTACGTGACGAGGAGCCCGATTGGGTCAACTCGATCTTCCTGTCCACTCGCTTCCGCGCTCGCCGAGTCGGCGGATACAACGAGTTCCTGTACACATTCTTCAAGTGCTTGACGAACGAGCGCATTGCGTACGCGGACGGTTGGTTCGCCGAAGCACACGATGACACCGCGACCATCGTCAAGGACGGCTACGAGATCCAGCGTCGTTGCCCGCATCTGAAGGCCGATCTGTCGAAGTTCGGAATCGTCGAGGGCAACAAGCTGACCTGCAATTTGCACGGGTGGGACTGGAACCTCGACACCGGACGCTGCCTGACCTCGAATGGGCACGAGTTGAGGACGAGAAAGCTCGACTGACGGCTCGGGCCGACATGACTTCGATGTGAATCTGCCCGCACCGACGGCTCGAATAGGCCGGACTGCGATTGCCGCGGGTACGTTGGAAAACGTGCATACGCAGGTAGAACGGACAAATCGAACACGATTGCTGTGGTTGATCACGGTTTTCGCAGCGTTGGCGGCTTTGGTTTCGGGCTGCACCATCGGCGGTAGCGACGCGAGCTCCTCCGGCAGCGGAGCATCCGCAGAGGCGGCTCCCGTCGCCGAGGTGTCCTCGACTCCCGCCGACGGTGCCGAGGACGTCAGTCCAGTCGCGCCGATTTCGGTATCGGTGAAGAACGGGACGCTCGGCGAGGTCACGCTCACCAACGCAGACGGCAAAGTAGTTCAGGGTGCCCTCGCGCCGGACAAGACCTCGTACGCCGTCACCGAGCCGCTCGGGTACGGCGTCACGTACAGCTGGGCGGGTACTGCGGTCGGCACCGACGGTAAATCCGTCGCAGTCGAGGCAAGCTTCACCACGGTCGAGCCCGACAGTCGTACCTCGGTCAGCACCAACATCGGTGACGGCCAAGAGGTGGGCATCGCGGCGCCGATCATTCTGCAGTTCGATTCGGCGATCGAGAACAAGGCTGCGGTCGAGAAGGCGTTGACGGTCACTACCAACCCGCCGACACCCGGTGCCTGGGCATGGTTCCCCGATGACAACGGCTCGCGCGTGCACTGGCGTCCCACGAACTACTGGGCGCCCGGCACCGCTGTATCGGTCGACGCGAAACTGTACGGCTTGGATTACGGCGACGGCGTGTACGGCGCCGACGATGTGACCATCGACTTCACGGTCGGGCGCAGCCAAGTGGTGGTAGCCGATGCGACCAGTCACCGCATGCAGGTCGTGCGTGACGGCCAGACCATCATGGACATTCCCGTCAGCTACGGCGAGGGCGACGAAGACCGCAATGTGACGCGCAGCGGTATCCATGTGGTGACCGAGAAGCACGAGGACTTCCTCATGTCGAACCCGCCGTTCTACGAGAATGTGCGCGAACGCTGGGCAGTGCGGATTTCCAACAACGGCGAGTTCATTCACGCCAACCCGCTGACCACGGGAGTTCAGGGCGCATCCAACGTCACCAACGGCTGCATCAACCTCTCGGACGCCGATGCTCAGCAGTATTTCGCTACGGCGATGTACGGCGACCCGGTGGAGGTAACCGGTACGCGCATCGACCTCTCCGCTGCGGACGGAGACCTGTACGACTGGGCCATCGACTGGTCGACGTGGCAGTCGATGTCCGAGCTGCCCGTCGGAGCAGCGGTTCCGGCGCCAGTTCCGGCAAGCTGACGTCCCCGGCCATAGAAGGGCTACGTGCGCGAAAAGCGCCCCGGACCTGCCTGATCACGCGGCTTGATGATGATCTGGTCCAGATTCACGTGCGAGGGACGCGACGCCACGAAGCCGATCACCTCGGCGATGTCCTGCGCAACGAGCGGGGTGATTCCCTGATACACCGCGTCGGCTTTGGCCTCGTCACCGTCGAATCGCACGAGCGAAAACTCGGTCTCGACGGCACCCGGCGCGACCTCGGTGAGGCGGACGGGTTGGCCCAGTAATTCGCCGCGCAGCGTGCGATGCAGCACCGCCTGTGCGTGCTTGGCCGAGGTGTATCCCGACCCGTTGTCGTACGCCTCGAAGGCCGCAACCGAGGTGATCGTCACCACGAGTCCGTCGCCTGATTCGATCAACTTGGGCAGTAGCGCCTTGGTGATGCGCAGGGTCCCCAGAACATTGGTCTCCCACATCCATCGCCAGTCCTCGAGATCGGCGTCGATGACAGGTGCCAGTCCTTTCGCGCCGCCGGCATTGTTGATCAGCACGTCAACCCTGGGGATGACTGCGGTGAACGCGGCCACCGAATCCTCTTCTGTCACATCGAGTTCCAGCGCGGTGGCGCCGCTTT